>DASQSR010000196.1:0-7039 GCA_035642295.1 Allostellaceae bacterium
GCCTCACCAAAGGCGACGTTCTGACGCATCTCGAGCGGGCTCAGTCGGCAGCCGCGGGGGTTGCCGCGCCGAGGCCTGCGCCTGCGCGGCCGCCGCGCGAGCCCGGTCCGCGCGAGGAGCGGGTGCGCATGACGCGCCTGCGCCGCCGCATCGCCGAGCGCCTCAAGGAGGCGCAGAACAACGCCGCGATGCTCACCACCTTCAACGAGGCGGATATGACCGAGGTGATGGCGCTGCGCGAGCGCTATCGCGAGAGCTTCGAGAAGAAACACGGCGTGCGCCTCGGCTTCATGTCGATCTTCGTCAAGGCGTCGATCGCGGCGCTGAAGGAGATTCCGGCGGTCAATGCCGAGATCGACGGTGAGGACATCATCTACAAGAACCATTACGACATCGGCGTTGCCGTCGGCACCGAGCAGGGACTCGTCGTCCCCGTGCTGCGCGACGCCGATCAGCTCGGCTTTGCCGAGATCGAGAAGAAGATCGCTGATTTCGGCCATCGCGCGCGCGACGGCAAGCTGGCGCTCGACGATCTCTCGGGCGGCACCTTCACCATCTCGAATGGCGGCATCTACGGCTCGCTGATGTCGACGCCGATCCTCAATCCGCCGCAATCCGGGATTCTCGGCATGCACAAGATCCAGAAGCGGCCAGTGGCGGTGGGCGACCGGATCGAGCTGCGGCCGATGATGTACCTCGCGCTCTCCTACGACCACCGCGTCGTCGACGGCCGCGAAGCTGTGACCTTTCTGGTGCGCGTCAAGGAAGGCGTCGAGAATCCCGAGCGCCTGCTGTTCGACGTCTGATGATTTCCCTCTCCCCTTGAGCGCGCGGGTAGGGGAGACTCAAGTCTCTGCTGGAGAGGATCGCGATGGCCGAGCAAGCTTATGATGTCATCGTCATCGGCGGCGGTCCCGGTGGCTATGTTGCCGCCATCCGCGCGGCGCAGCTCGGTCTCAGGACCGCTTGCGTCGAGAAGCGCGGCAGCCTCGGTGGCACTTGCCTCAATGTCGGCTGCATTCCGTCCAAGGCGCTGCTGCAATCGTCCGAGCATTACGAGGAGGCGCGCCACGGGCTCGCCGTCCACGGCGTCAAGGTGGCGGGGGTCGAGCTCGATCTGCCGGCGCTGATGGCGCACAAGGACAAGGTTGTCGGCGAGAACACGCGCGGCGTCGAGTTCCTGTTCAAGAAGAACAAGGTCGATTACGTCAAGGGCGCGGCGCGCTTCGTCGCCCCCAACCGCATCGCGGTGACGCCGATCAACGGCGGAACGCCGCAGGAGCTGCAGGCGTCGTCGATCATCATCGCCACCGGCTCGGACGTGATGCCGCTGCCCGGCGTCGACATCGACGAGAAGACGATTCTCTCGTCGACCGGCGCGCTGTCGCTGCCCGCGGTGCCGAAGCGCCTCGTCGTTATCGGCGGCGGCTATATCGGCCTCGAGATGGGCTCGGTCTGGCGCCGGCTCGGCAGCGACGTCACCGTGGTCGAGTTCCTCGACCGCATCACCCCCGGCATGGATGGCGAGTTGTCGAAATCGCTGCAGCGGGTGCTGACCAAGCAGGGCTTCGCCTTCCGCCTCGGCACCAAGGTGGTCGCGGCCAAGCGCGACGGCGCCGGCGTCAGCCTGGTCCTCGAGCCGGCCGCGGGTGGCCCGCGCGAGGAGCTCGCAGCCGACGTGGCGCTCGTCTCCATCGGGCGGCGGCCCTACACCGAAGGCCTCGGGCTCGAGACCGCGGGCGTTGCCATCGACAACAAGGGCCGGATCACCGTCGACCACAACTTCGCCACCAACGTCAAAGGCATCTACGCCATCGGCGACGTCATCGCCGGGCCGATGCTGGCGCACAAGGCGTCGGAAGAGGGCGTCGCGCTCGCCGAGCTGCTGGCCGGCGAGAAGAGCGAGGTGAACTACGAGGCGATACCCGCCGTCATCTATACCTGGCCCGAGGTCGCTTCGGTCGGGCGCACCGAGGAAGAGCTGAAAGCCGCGGGCATCGCGTACAAGATCGGCAAGTTCCCGTTCACCGCCAATGCCCGCGCCCGCGCCAACGCCGACACCGAAGGCTTCGTCAAGATTCTTGCCGATCAGCGCACCGACCGCGTGCTCGGCGTCCACATCATCGGCCCGGACGCCGGCACGATGATCGCCGAGGCGGCGCTCGCCCTCGAATTCGGCGCCAGCGCCGAAGACATCGCCCGCACCTGCCACGCCCACCCGACGCTCAACGAGGCCGTCAAGGAAGCCGCCCTCGCCGCCGAAGGCCACGCGCTGCACATCTGACGGCGCACCCGGTCTTTCCACATCTGCGCGTGCGTTCTGAGGCGCCAGCAAATCGCCTTGACACATCGTATCGCTATGCCTAGTATCGCTAGGTATGGAAGGCGAGATGCTCAAAGGTCACCTCGACATGATCGTCCTCGCGGCGCTGGAGGGCGGGCCGGCGCACGGGTATGCCGTAATTGAGCTGATCCGGAAGCGCAGCGGCGGCGCGTTCGATCTGCCCGAAGGCACGGTCTATCCCGTGCTCCATCGCCTCGAAGAGATGCAGCTGCTCAGCAGCAGCTGGGCGACCTCCGAGAGTGGTCGCCGCCGTCGCGTCTACGCGCTCACGGCACGCGGAAAGAAGGCGCTCACGGGACAGCGGGTGCTCTGGCACCGCTTCTCCGACGCTATCGGCGCCCTGCTCGGGAGTCCTCGACATGCAGCAAGCTGATGCGATCGCGGACTATGTCGCCGCGCTTTCTCGCGAGCTGCGGTTCGATCCGTCCTTGTCGCGCCGGGTCGGCGCCGAGGTGGAAGATCACCTTCGCGAGGCGGCTGCCGATGGAACGGGTGTCGATGTCGAAGGCGAAGCCATTGCACGCTTTGGTTCCCCCTCCGCCATAGCCCGCCAATTCGCCGCGCCGTCGCTGATGCGGCAGGCGAAAGGCGTCGGCTATGCCATGGTGCTCGTCGTCCTCTGCAGCTATCTCGCGATGGAGGGCCGTCTCGCCTGGTACACCGCCTTGAATTGGCGGCTCGACGACAACGCGCCGCTTGCTGCGGTCCGCTCTGCTGCGGTGTCGGTCGACCGTTACGCGTTCGTGCTCGCTGCGGCCGCGGGTTTGTGCGGCCTTGCTTATGCTTGGCGGGCGCGACTTGCCACGGAGCTCGACGGGCCCTCGCGCGGCCGGCTGCGGTGCTTCTTGCTGTTGTGTGCGGTCGCAACCCTGGCACTGATGATAACGGTGTCTGCCGACATCGTGCTCACCGCGCTGCGGCTGGAGGGAGCCGCGTTGTCGCTTGCCGCGATCCTGCCGGCCATGCTTCTCGGCGTCGAAATCGCACTCGCGGCGTTTTTCATCGTTCACTTGCGCTCGGTGACACGTCGCGTCGCATTGGCACTATCGCTGTTTCCGGGTTGACCGACCGAGCGGCTTCGCTCATTGCCAAGGAGAGCTCGCAATGCCCATCGCGAAAATCTACGTCCCCGCCGATGTGCTGACGCCGGAGCAGCGCCGCGACATCATCGAAGGCGTGGCTCGCGTCATCAACAGCGTCGAGCACCGCGCGCCCGATGCTGCCACCTATGTGCTCATCAACGAAGTGCCGAGCCGCGGCTGGGGCTTCAAGGGCCAGCCTTATCGTCGATAGCGTCCCCGATACGCCGGAACGAGGAGAGCGTGAGATGGCCGATCAATTCGACAGCAGCGCGGCGAGCCTCGGTGATCACGAGCCGCTGAGCCGCCGCACGGTGCTGAGCGCTGGCCTTGCCGTTGCGGCCGCGGGCGCGAGCAGTCTCGGCGGGGTAGCGCCGGCTGCAGCCGAAGCCGAAGCGGCCGTGGGCTTCGGCGCGCCGCTTGCCGAGATCTCGGTGCCCGCGGGGCTGCTCACCCCGGAGCAGAAGAGCGCGATGATGAAGGGCGTGACGGATGTGCTAGTGACGAGCATGGGAATTCCCGCGCCGCAGCACACGGCGCTTTGGGTGCTCATCATGGAGACGGCACCGAATGGTTGGGGTGTCGCCGGCCAGCCCTTCATTCCCCACAAGCAGCATCCGCCGGCCGCGGAGAAGTGATCGGGCGCACGCGCGCTTACTTCGCCCGCGGGTGCGCCTTCTCGTAGACGGCGATGAGGCGCTCGGCGTCGACGGCCGTGTAGCGTTGCGTCGTCGTCAGGCTGGCATGACCGAGCAGCTCCTGGATGGCGCGTAGGTCGCCGCCGCCGGCGAGGAGATGCGTCGCAAAGCTATGGCGCAGGGCATGCGGAGTGGCGCGCTCGGGAAGGTCGAATGCCGCGCGCAGCGCCTCCATCTTGCGCTGAACCAGCCGTGGATTGAGCGGGCCGCCACGGGCGCCGAGAAAGAGCGCGTCGTCCGGCGCCTGGCGATAGGGGCATGCGGCGAGGTAGGCGCTCACCGCCGCGGCGACTTCCGGCAGCACCGGCACTTGCCGCGTCTTGTTGCCTTTGCCGGTAACGGTGAGTGTACCGGCTTCGCGCGGTCCCTCGCGCCGCTTGAGGCCGAGGGCTTCCGAAAGTCGCAAGCCGCACCCGTAAAGCAGGGTGAGGATCGCCACATCGCGTTTGCCGATCCAGGCCGCGCGCGCGTCTTGTGCTTCGTCCAAGACGGTCTGCGCGTCAGCCGCCGACAGCGCTTTCGGCACCGATTTCGGCAGCTTCGGGGTCTTCACCGCGGCGAGCGCCGCATTCCTGGCGAGGCCGCGCCGGTCGAGGAAGCGGAAGAAGGAGCGCAGGGTCGAGAGCGCTCGCGCCGTCGAGCTGCGTTCCAATCCGGCCGCCGCGCGGCGCGCGAGATAGGCGCGGAAATCGCCGGCCCCGAGCGCAGCAAGCTCGGCGATGCCGATCTCGCACCCACCGAGGTGGTCGCCGAGAAAAGTGAAAAATGCCGCGAGATCGCGACGATAAGCTGCAAGCGTATGGGCCGAGGCGCGGCGCTCGCCGGCGAGCCAACCTTGCCAGCGCGCAACCGCGTCGGCGAGATCGGCGGAAATGGGCGAAGCGAGGGCGAGGGGCGCCGGCTCGGAGCCGCGCCGATGCGTCACGCCGGCAGGTCCAGCCACGCGGCGATGGTGACGCCGAGCGCGCGGGCAAGGAAAGAGAGAAGCTCCGTCCCCTGGCCGCCGTGAAACTTGCCGGTGCGGCGCATGCCGATGCAGAGGAGGCCCGCCGGCGCCGCGGCGCTCACCGACAGCCGCAACAGGGCCGCCGAGCGCACCAGCCCGGCGCCGTCGCCGAACAGCATCGGGTCGCCTTCGGCGTCGCTCTGCAGCACCACGTCGCGATCGGTCCCGAGCACTGTATCGACGGTGCCGGGATTGAGGATCTGCACGCCCTGATGGCTGAGGCGCGGCCGCTGCTGACCCGAGGATTCGACGGCGATGGTCACGACATCGGCGTCGAGCAGCACCGCTAAATCGGTGGTGACGATCTGGATCAGCTGCTCAAAGCTGCTGGCGGCGAGAAGCGCCAGCACCGCGGCGTGAACGCGCGACTGGCTCGCGAGGTTGGCGCGGCTGGTGGCGATGAGCGCACGGTGCTGGCTCTTCAGCCGCGCGATCTCGGCGCGCTGATGCTGCAGCATGAACTGCTGCATGTCGATGACGCGCTCGCCGCGCTGCTGGCTCGGCGGTGTCAGCACCTCCAGCAGCTCGGCATGCTGCACGAGGAAATCCGGATTCTGCCGCAGATAGGCCGCGACCTCGGCCGCAGTGAGCGTCGCGCCGGCGGCGGGAAGCACCGGGCGCACTGTGTCGGGCGGCGTCGTCTTGTCCTTGGGACGATCCAAGCCTCTGCTCCTACTCGGCGGCGGCTCTGGCCTCGCCGAGGATCGACTGGCCGGTCTTGGCCCAGTCGGCGAGGAACGCGGCGAGGCCCTTGTCGGTCAGCGGGTGCTGGAACATCTGGCGCAGCACCCCGGGCGGCAAGGTGCCGACATGAGCACCGAGCTTCGCCGCGGCAATCACATGGATGGGATGGCGAATCGAGGCAACCAGCACCTCGGTCTTGAGGCCGGGATAGTTGCGGTAGATCTCGACGATGTCGGCGATCAGCGCCATCCCGTCGCTGCCGATATCGTCGAGCCGACCGACGAAGGGCGAGATGAAGCTCGCCCCCGCTTTGGCGGCGAGCAGTGCCTGCGCCGCCGAGAAGCACAGGGTGACATTGACCATCGTGCCTTCGGCCGAGAGCACGCGGCAGGTCTTGAGCCCATCGGGGGTAAGCGGCACCTTCACCGCGACATTGCGCGCGAGCTTCGCCAGCAAACGGCCCTCGGCGAGCATGGTTGCATGATCCGTCGCCGTCACTTCGGCGCTCACCGGTCCCGGGACGATCGCACAGATCTCGCGCACCACGTCGAGGAAATTGCGTCCGGTCTTTGCCACCAGCGACGGGTTGGTGGTCACGCCATCGACGAGCCCGGTCGCGGCAAGGTCGCGGATCTCCGCGAGATCGGCGGTGTCGATGAAGAATTTCATGCCGTTCGCGAGCCCCTTTCCCCTTCGCTGGCGCGCCTGCCGCTTTCCCGATAAGAGTGTAACCCATGCCCGACCGCCACGCCAGTTCTCGCGCGGTTGCCGACCACGCGGCGAGCGTGCTCGACACGCTGCGCGTGAGCGTGCTGCTGCCTTTGCCGCTGGCCGGTGCTTACGATTATCTCGCGCCGCGAGATATGGCGCTGCGGCCCGGGGATTTTGTCGCAGCGCCGCTCGGCCGGAACCAATCGCTCGGCGTGGTGTGGGGCGATGCCGCCGGCGACGTCGCACCGCCGAAGCTGAAGCGCGTCATGGCGCGACTCGATGCGCCGCCGATGCCGGAATCGCTGAGACGACTCGTCGACTGGCTCGCCTCCTACACCGTCTCGCCGCCGGGCGCCGTGCTGCGCATGGCGATGAGCGTGCCGGAGGCGCTTCATCCCGGCCGCGCGATCACCGGCTATGCACTGACCGATGCGGGCCGCGCCGCGCTCGCCGCGGGAACGGCGCTGACCCCGGCGCGGCGGCGCGTGCTCGAAGCGCTCGCCGACGGTCCGCCAGC
>DASQSR010000197.1:0-7624 GCA_035642295.1 Allostellaceae bacterium
GAGCGGTCGCGCCGCCACCATCGCGGCGATATGGTCTTCCGTCAGCTCCCGGGCCGAGAAGCGGCGCGCGCGCAGCCCGTCGCGCGCCTCGGCGATGGTGAGCTCGGTGAGGGCGCCCACCTACTCCACCACTTTCGGCACGGTGAAGAAGCCGTTGGCGGTCTCGGGTGCATTGGCGAGGATCTGGTCGCGGCAGCCGCCATCGGTGACCTCGTCCTCGCGCATCGGCAGCGTCGTCGCCGTGACGCTCGACATCGGCTCGACGCCGGCGGTGTCGACCTCGTCCAGCTGCTCGATCCAGCGGAGGATGGCCGACAGCTCGCCCGCAAGATGCTCCTGCTCGGATGGAGGCAGTTTGATGCGCGCCAGGGCGGCGATCCGCGCCACGGTGGCTTTGTCGAGGGCCATGCTGTAGATGTCTCCTGGCCTTACCTAACATCGCCCATGCCGATCTGCAACCCCAGCGACTTGAAGCGCTTGCTCCCGCGCGGCAGCCGGCTTTTCGGCCTCGATGTCGGCACCAAGACCATCGGCATGGCGCTCAGCGACACGACGCTGCTGGTGGCAACGCCGTTCGATACCATCCGCCGGACGCGCTTTCGCGACGACGCCGCGCGCCTTGCAGCGGAGATCGAGCGTCACGGCGTCGGCGGCATCGTCGTCGGGCTCCCGATCGCTCTCGACGGCCGCGAGGGGCCGCGCGCCCAGGGCGTGCGCCAGTTCGCCCGCAATCTGCTGGAGCGCATCGACCGGCCGCTCGCCTTCTGGGACGAGCGCCTCTCGACCGCCGCCGTCGAGCGCGAGATGATCGCCGCCGATCTCTCGCGCAAGCGCCGCGCCGAGATCATCGACAAGGTCGCCGCCGCCTACATCCTCCAGGGCCTCCTCGACCGGCTCGGGCGCGACGACCTAAGTCCCCCCACCTCTCCCTGACCCTCTCCGCCCCCAGGGGCGGAGAGGGAGGGGACCCGTCGCGCCAGCGACGGGGAGGGTGAGGTGGGGCGTCGCGGAATGAAGCGCAGCCCTACCCGCGCCTTGCCACGTAACCATAGGCCGCGTTGCTGCGCCGCGGCTGGTCGAACTCGGCATAGCGGATCGCCGTGAACCGGTCGTTCTCGATTTCCGGCAGCGCCGCGTGCAGGTCGATCGCATAGAGCCGCGCCGCGTTGTAGCCGAAGATGGCGCTCTTGACGCTGCCCTCGGCCGGGCCGAGCGCGGCGAAGCCGTGCTTCTGCTGCAGGTCGTCGGGAATTTCGAGCCGCCGGAACGCCTCGATCTGCCATTGCGGCGAGCCGTACCAGACGGAATCGGTGCCCCAGAAGACGTGGTCGGCGCCGAGCCCTTTCACCAGCGTTCCCATCATCGCCGCGGCAAACCGCGGATTGGTCACCGCCGCGGTGGCGAACGAGGTGCCGATATCGGCGTAGACATTGCTGACGCCATGCTTCTGCGGGATCTCGGCGAGGTCGGTGACCCAGTTGATCCGGCCGGTACGCTCGAACCGCGCCAGCGCCGCATCGGGCGATTCCTGGAACGGCTGCAGCGCCGAGTGATAGATGACGAAGGTGATCTGCGGCCAGTCCTTCGCCGCTTTCGGCAGATCATCGACGGTGGCGTATTGCCAGGCGCCGGCCACCGACTTCTCGTAGTCCGCCGGCAGCAGGCCCTTATGGATGCAGAAGATCGGGCTGCCGGCTTTCACGATCTTCGCGTAGAAGGGATACATCATTTTCTCGTCGTCGAGCCGCCACGGGAACTTGGTGGTCGCCGGCTTCAGCGGATCGCCGATGGTGTAGCCCTTCCAGCTGTTCGGCTTGATCACCGCGATGCAGCGATCGACTTCCTCCATCCAGCCCTCCTGCTTCGGCGTCACCACCGCGTGCGAGAGGAGGCGCGACGTGCGCGCAATACCGTTCACCGTCTTGCGCGCATGGTCGATCTGGTCGTTGCTGAGGAACCACCACGCCTTGTCGTCGAACGGCGCGCCGCTCAGCAGCCCGATCTTGGTATCGCTGTCGAGATAGACCTCCTTGATGAAGTTGTCGAACTTGTAGCGCGCCAGGGTCATCGGCGCGTCCTTGGCGATGTCGGGGTTCCAGTGGTCGGCGGCGTATTGGGCGAGCCCCAGCAGCCCGTCCTCCTGGTAGTCGTCGCGGACGAAATGCAGCTGGTCGTCGAGGATGAACTGCTTGGACAGCTGCCGCGCGCGCTCGGTCGCCGCTTCCGGCTCCGCCGCTTCGGCGCGCGACACCTCGAAAAGCCGGCCGAAGACCTCGTTCATGGCCACGAACGCCGTCGCCATGCCGGCGGAGGTGCGCAGGAACTGGCGGCGGTCCATGCCGAGCCGCCGCGCCTCTGTGTCGGCAAGTTCCTTGATGCGCGCCTCGACCCGCCGCTGGTCCTCCGTCTGCGGCAGCGGGTTGTATTCACCGTTGGAGACGACCTGCGTCGGCACCGGCGAGCGGAACGCCGCGCGCTCGGCCGGCTCGGTCTGCAACAATTCGGCATCGCTCAGCAAGATACCCATGGGCTCCTCCCCTGCCTGGGCCTCTCCCTCATCGCTTCGCGGGCGTGAGCGAGGGCCGTTTGGCCAACCCCGGAGGCCACGGCCGCAGGTTGGCGCCGATCCCCGGCACGCGCGCCGGGAACCATAGGACCAAGTGCTTGCTGTATTGGCGGGACGAGTGTGCACCGAATCGGCGAGAGGGTAAATCGCTCGTCGGAGCCTCCCGGCAACAGAAATTTTTGGCGCGCCCTTAGATTAGTCGCCTTGCCGACGTCGGGCCTACAACTTATAGTGCCGGCTTTAATGAATGCCGGTACGCCTTCCCTCGCCTTCCCCCGTCGCCATCTCCTGGGGATCGAGGGCCTTTCGCCGGACGAGATCACCCTCCTGCTCGACCGGTCGGAAAGCTATGTCGAGCAGAACCGCCAGATCGACAAGAAGCAGTCGCTGCTGCGCGGGCGCACCGTCATCAACCTCTTCTTCGAGAATTCGACGCGGACGCGCACCTCCTTCGAGCTGGCCGGCAAGCGGCTCGGCGGCGACGTCATCAACATGTCGGTCCAGGCGAGCTCGATCAAGAAGGGCGAGACGCTGATCGACACGGCGATGACGCTCACCGCCATGCATCCCGATGTGCTCGTGGTGCGCCATCCCGAATCGGGCGCGGTGCAGCTTCTCGCCGAGAAGGTCGACTGCGCCGTGATCAACGCCGGCGACGGCAGCCACGAGCACCCGACTCAGGCGCTGCTCGACGCGCTCACCATCCGCCGCCGCAAAGGCCGGCTGCAGGGGCTGAGCGTGGCCATCTGCGGCGACATCCTGCACAGCCGCGTCGCCCGCTCCAACATCGCGCTCCTCAACACCATGGGCGCCCGGGTGCGCGTGGTGGCGCCGCGCACCCTGCTGCCGGCGGAGATCGAGCGGCTCGGCGTCGAGGTCTTCCACGACATGACCGCGGGCCTCGCCGGCGTCGACATCGTCATGATGCTGCGCCTGCAGACCGAGCGCTTCCATGGCAGCTTCGTGCCGTCGATCCGCGAGTATTTCCACTTCTTCGGCCTCGACTACGCCAAGCTCGCCGTGGCCAAGCCCGATGCGCTCATCATGCATCCGGGGCCGATGAACCGCGGCGTCGAGATCGACACGGCGGTGGCCGACGACATCGACCGCTCGGCCATCCGCCAGCAGGTCGAGATGGGCGTCGCCGTGCGCATGGCCTGCCTCGAGGTGCTGACCCGCGAGCTGTCCAACCGCGCATCGGCCAAATGAGCGGGCGCACCCTTTTCCGCAACGCGCGGCTCCTCGACCCGGCCTCGGGGCTCGACCGCGTCGGCGACCTGATGGTCGAGGACGGCCGCATTGCCGCGCTCGACCAGCGGCTCTCCCTCGAGCGCGTGGACGAGATCATCGACTGTGCCGGCGCCTGCCTTGCGCCCGGCCTCGTCGACATGCGCGTCGAGCTGCGCGAGCCCGGCGCCGAGCATCAGGAATCGATGCAATCGGGCGGTCTTGCCGCGGTGGCCGGCGGCGTCACCACCCTGGTGGCGCTTCCCAACACCGACCCGGTCATCGACGACATGGCGCTGGTCGAGTTCGTGGCGCGGCGCTCGCGCGATGTCGGGCTCGCGCGCATCCGCACCTACGCCGCCGCCACCAAGGGGCTGAACGGCCGCGAGCTCACCGAGTTCGGCCTCCTCGCCGCCGCCGGCGCCCTCGCCTTCACCGATGGCGGCCGGGCGATCGCCGACGCCGTGGTCATGCGCCGCGCCCTCGCCTACGCCCGCACTTTCGACCTCCTGGTGATGCAGCACCCGGAGGAACCGAGCCTCGCCGCCGCCGGCGCGATGAACGAAGGCGAGGTGGCGACGCGGCTCGGGCTTGCCGCCATCACGCCGATGGCCGAGGTGATCATGGTCGAGCGCGACCTCCGCCTCTGCGAGATCACCGGCGGGCGCCTCCATGTCGCGCATGTCTCCACCGCGGCGGCGGTCGAGGCGATCCGCCGGGCCAAGCGCCGCGGCCTTCCCGTCACCTGCGATACCGCGCCGCACTACTTCGCGCTCAACGAGACCGCCGTCGGTGATTACCGCACCTTCGCCAAGGTCTCGCCGCCGCTGCGCGACGAGAGCGACCGGCGCGCCGTCGTTGCCGGCCTGCAGGACGGTACCATCGACGCGATCGCCAGCGACCATTCGCCGCACGACCAGGATTCCAAGCGCCTTCCCTTCGCTTCGGCGGCAAGCGGCATCATCGGACTCGAAACGCTGCTGCCGCTGACACTTGAGCTCTATCACAACGGCCATCTCGCGCTGCTCGACGCGCTGCGCCCGCTGACCGAGCGCCCGGCGTCGATCCTGCGCCTCCCGGCGGGGCGCCTCGCTCCGGGCACCGCCGCCGATCTCGTGATTTTCGATCTAGATCGACCGCGACGCATTGACGTCGACGCCTTCCGTTCTAAATCGAAGAACTCGCCGTTCGACGGCCGCCCGGTGCAAGGCGAGGTGCTGCGCACCGTGATCGCCGGGCGCAGCATTTTCATCCGACAGGATTAAGCGAGATGGCAGAGATCGCCTTGATCGGCGCGGCTTCCGGCTGGGGCGCCGGGTTCCGCCACACCGAGGAAGGCCCGCCGGCGCTGCGGCAGCTCGGCCTCGCCGACTGGCTGCGCGCCGCGGGGCTCGAAGCCGGCTGGCGCGCCATGGTCCGTGCCGAGAAGCGTTGGCGCGAGCATCCGCGCGTGCGTGCACCCGAGACCTTCGGTCTCGTCACCCGCCACGCGGCGGCGCTCGCCGACGAGGTGGCGCGGGCGGTCGCGGCGCGGCGCTTTCCCGTCGTCATCGGCGGCGATCACGCCATTGCCATGGGCACCTGGGCCGGGGTGGCGCGCGGTCACGGCTCAGCGCCGCTCGGGCTTGTCTGGCTCGATGCGCATCTCGACGCGCACACGCTGGCGACGACGCCGTCGATGAACGCCCACGGCATGGGCGCCGCGGCGCTGCTCGGCCATGGCTACCAGCCCTTCGTCGATCTCTGCGGCGGCGTGCTGCAGCCGCGGCATCTCTGCTACGTCGGCGTCCGCTCCTATGAGGAAGGGGAGATGGCGCTGCTGCAGTATCTCGGTGTTCGGATCATCCACATGGACGAGGTGAAGCGGCGCGGCGTCGACGACTGTCTCGCCGAGGCGCTCGCCATCGCCACGACCGGCACCGCCGGCTTCGGCATCACCATCGATCTCGACGGCTTCGATCCCGCCGATGCGCCTGCCATCGGCCTCAAGGAGCCCGATGGGCTGCGCGCCGCGCCGACGCTGGCGGCGCTGGCGCGCTTGGCCCGGCACCCGGCGCTGCGCGGGCTGGAGATCGTCGAGTACATCCCGGAATTCGACGAGGAGCTCCGCACCGCGCATCTCGTGCGCGATCTCGTGCTCGCCGTTCTTGCGCCCCATCCGGTGCCCGCTGCCGCGCGCTAGGCGGCGGCGAGCCTCGGCGGCCGAGGGGTGCGGCGCTATGATGGCGTGACGATTCCGCTTGCCGTTCCGCGCTCCCCGCGGGAATGAAGTGAGTCGATGGCACCGTCGGGAAGTTGAGTCAGTGTTGTACACCAATGACTCACCTTGCTCCCCGCGGGAGACCACGCGTCAACAGGGAGGAGACGTTCGATGCCGCATCCGATGGGCGGTTGGAGCTATCAGTGGCCGTTCGTCCTCGGCGCCGCGCTCGCCTATCTCCTGGGCTCGATCCCCTTCGGCCTGCTGCTGACGCGGCTCGCCGGCCATGGCGACATCCGCGGCATCGGCTCCGGCAATATCGGCGCCACCAATGTGCTGCGCACCGGCAACAAGGGATTGGCGCTCGCGACCCTGCTGCTCGATGCCGGCAAGGGCGCGGCGGCGGTGCTCGTCGCCGCGCGGTTCGGGCCCGATATGACCGCTTACGCCGCGGCGTTCGCCTTTCTCGGCCACCTCTTTCCGGTCTGGCTCGGCTTCAAGGGCGGCAAGGGGGTGGCGACGTCCGGCGGCATTCTCCTCGCCTATCTCTGGCCCGTGGGCGCCGCCGCTGCCGGCACTTGGCTCGCCGTCGCGCTGGCGACGCGCTACTCCTCGCTCGCGGCGCTCGCCGCCGCGCTGCTGGCGCCGCTCTATGCCTGGCTCTTGACGCGCGAGATTCAGCCGACCGAGGTGGTGGCGTTCCTCGCCGTGCTCGTGCTGCTCCGCCACCACGCCAATATCCGCCGCCTGCTGCGCGGCGAAGAGAGCCGGATTCGGCTGGGCAAATGAGCGCTCAGTCGCGCCACTTGATCGAGCAGCCCATCGCCGGGAACTGCTCGGCCGGCGCGTTGCCGCTGCGCGCGATCTCCGCCATCGCCTCGAACAGGTCGCGCTTGGCGCCGGGCACGCGCTGAAGGTTGCGCAGCGCATGGATCCGGCCGTGATATCTGAGCTGAAGCGCCGCGTCGAAGCCGAAGAACTCCGGCGTGCAGACTGCGCCATAGGCGCGCGCCACCGCTTGCGTCCGGTCGATCACATAAGGAAACGGGAAGGCCTTCGCCTGCGCCAGCCGGCGCATGTCCTCGAAGGAGTCGGCCGGGTAGGCCTCGGTGTCGTTCGGCATGATGGCGACGGCGCCGACGCCCAACGGCTGCAGCTCCTTCGCATCGGCAATGATGTCGTCGAGCACCGCCTTCACATAGGGACAGTGATTGCAGATGAACATCACCAGCGTCGCCTTGGCGCCGCGGATGTCGGCGAGCCGATAGCGCCGCCCATCGGTGGCTTCGAGGTCGAAATCGATCGCCCGCACCGGGCTCGGGGATGTCGCCTCCGCCATCGCTGCCCTCCACTTTCCTGCTGCCTCCGCCGCGACACTAGGTTCGCCTCTCGCCGGGTGTCAAACCCGCCGCCGGTTGTTGACGGCGCCGCGCCCGGCAACGCATGGTTGCCCGCCATGCCGAGCGCCGCCCGCCCGCTCAATCCTGCCGAAAAGCTCGACTGGCTGCGCCTCATCCGCAGCGAGAATGTCGGGCCGATCACCTTCTACCAGCTGCTGGCGCGCCACGGCTCGGCCGCGGCGGCGCTGCAAGCGCTGCCGGAACTCGCGCGCCGCGCCGGACGGCCGCGGC
>DASQSR010000198.1:0-2440 GCA_035642295.1 Allostellaceae bacterium
CGGATCGATGGCGGCGCGAAAGCCGGCGCGCGGCTGGCGCAGGCGGACGCGTCCGCCGAGCAGACCGTCCTCCGTGACCTCGCCCGCGCGCGCCGGCTCGCTCACGCCCGCCCCTCCCCCGCGTCGGCGAGCACCGCCAGCGCCCGGGCGTGGTCCACTTCGCGCACCATCAGGCGCCGTTGGAGCGCGACGATGCCGCCTTCGATCGCGGCCGTGTTCTGATCGAGAACCACGGTCTCGATGCCGGCATCGGCCAGCAGCGCCTGCAGCCAGGACAGCCGCACGAGATCATTGGTGCGCAGCAGTTCCGTCATCGTCTGGCGGACTTGACCCCTTCTTCCAGCCTTCTATGCTCGCCTGCGCTCGCCGCTCCGTCAAGGAAAGGCGGGCGTTGCGGCGGGGGAAGGGGGAGCGGGCGTGGCCCTGGTGGCAAGTGCGCGAGGCGAGGAGGGGAAAAAGCCGGCGACGCTCGATAGTCTCACCGCGCTCATCAAGACCGATCTCGACCGGGTGAACGCGCTCATCCTCAAGCGCATGCACAGCCCGGTGGCGCTCATCCCCCAGCTCGCCGGCCACATCATCGCCGCCGGCGGCAAGCGGCTCCGGCCGATGCTGACGCTCGCCAGCGCGCGGCTCTGCGGCTATCGCGGCGAGCGCCAGCTGGCGCTGGCTGCCGCGGTCGAGTTCATCCACACCGCGACACTGCTGCATGACGACGTCGTCGACGACAGCGATCTGCGCCGCGGGCTCGCCACGGCCAATGCGGTCTGGGGCAACAAGGCCTCGGTGCTGGTCGGCGACTTCCTGTTCAGCCGCGCCTTCCAGCTCATGGTCGAGGACGGCTCGCTGAAGGTGCTCGAGATCCTGTCCGAGGCCTCGGCGATCATCGCCGAGGGCGAGGTGCTGCAGCTTGTCACCTCGAACGACACCGAGACCGACGAGGCGGCCTATCTTCGCGTGATCGAGGCCAAGACGGCGCAGCTCTTCGCCGCGGCGAGCCGCATCGGCGCGGTACTGGGCGAGCGCCCGGACGCGGAGGAAGCGGCGCTCGCCGGCTATGGCCGCAATCTCGGCATCGCCTTCCAGCTCATCGACGACATGCTCGACTACTCGGCGCGGCAGGCGGAGCTGGGCAAAACCGTGGGCGACGATTTCCGCGAGGGCAAGATCACGTTGCCGGTGGTCCTCGCCCTGCGCGAAGCCGGCGACGGCGAGCGCGCCTTCTGGCGCCGCACGCTCGAGGACCTCGACCAGCGCGAGGGCGACCTCGCCGAGGCGATCGCGCTGATGACGCGGCACGGCACGCTCGGCGCGACGCTCGAGCGCGCGCATCAATACGGCGAGACGGCGCGGCACTGCCTTGCCCTCTTCCGCGACAGCCCCGAGCGGCGCGCGCTCGAGGACACCATCGATTTCTGCCTCGCGCGAGGGTATTAGCGCCGATTGCGGCGGGTCGCCGCTGGCGCGGCTGTTGCACGGGGTCCCCGCTTTCGCGGGGACGGCACGGCGCGAGAGCGCCGCGCCGCTTTGGGCTTGCGGCTGCCGGCGCGAGGCGGTATATCGCCGGGCGCCGGAGTGTAGCTCAGCCTGGTAGAGCACTGCTTTCGGGAGGCAGGGGCCGGAGGTTCAAATCCTCTCACTCCGACCACGAAATTAGCCAGCTAGGCCAACAGGTCAGCTGGCTTTTTTCTTGACCGAAAGCGACATAGGTACCGCATAGGTACCAGCGATGCATCAGGGCGACACGGTTTTGGACATCGACGTGCGCGAGGCACGCATTCGCTCGGCCGTAGGCGCGGTCCGGGCCGGTCCGCTCGGGAGCGCCAGCGCGTTCCCGGCGCAGGCGCCGGCCTAAGTCGCATTTCTCCGTCGCCGTGATGAGCTGAGCGGCCAACCAGGGCGCCTACCCTCCTTCTCCGCGCCGCCCCGCCCAGCCGGGGATTTCCCGCAGCAGGAAGAACGTGCCCCCTGGGGCAGGGGAAGAGTGGCCTGTTGAGGCTTGGTCAGGGCAGCGTCCTCCGAGTCCGGGTTCGCCCGCGTTGCCGCTTCTTCCAGGATTTCTTTGGCGTCAAGCCAGTTGTTCTCACGCACCTCCGACAAGTCGTCCATCCAATCCCGGCAACCCGGATCAATTTTTTCAAGGTCGTACGTCTTTCGATGATTGACAAAACATCATCCGAACAAACGTAAAGCCGTAAGCCGCGACCCGCGGGATCGTCTACGCGAACACGGGAGGGTTCTCCATCAGGCATCCATCCAATCTGTTTTGGAGCGTAACATGCGAAGCTCTATGGGCGCGGCCGGTCTTGCCGGCACGCTGAGCGCAATCCTCGCGACCGTTAACCCCGAGCTAGCGGCCGCTCAGCTCAACAATGCGGTTGATCAGAGGCAGCCCGTGATGACCGAATTGAGCGCCAACGCTTCGGCCATGACCTATTGG
>DASQSR010000199.1:0-8988 GCA_035642295.1 Allostellaceae bacterium
CGAGCCGCTCATGAGCTGGCCGTTCTCGTCATAGGCGAAACGCTCGTAGAGCGCCGCGCCGATGCCGTGGGCGATGCCGCCATAGGTCATGCCATGAACGATGTCCGGATTGATCATCACGCCGCAGTCATGGCCGACCACGTATTTCTGCAGCTCGACCCGGCCGCTGATCCGGTCGATCTCGGCGTAGACCACATGCGTCTCGAAGGCATAGCAAGGATACATCTGCACCCGGCCGTCCGGCGTCGGCAGCGTGCCGCCGGTCGGCACTTCCCAGACATGCGTCGCCTGGAGGCCGGGCTCCATGCCGGGCGGCAGCTGGTGGAACTTGCGGTGCGCGATCTCCACGAGCTGCTCCCAGGTGAATCTCCGGCTCTGATCCGCCGCGGCGGCGACCGCGCCGTCGCGATAGACCAGCTGCTCCGGCGGCAGGCCGAGATTGTGCGCCGCAATCGCCAGCAGCGTCGCTTTGAGCTTGCGCGCCGCACCCGCCGCCGCGCCGCCGAGCATGATCGCCATGCGGCTTCCGACCGGGCTGTTGCTGGGCAGCGCCGTCAGCGAATCCGAATGCACGACCCGGATGGTATCGGGATCGCGCTCGAGGATCTCGCCGATCACCGTCGCCGCGAGCGTCTCGTGGCCCTGACCGGAGGAGGACGTCCCCATCGCCGCGATGATCGCGCCGTTGAGGTCGATCTTGACCTGGCAGGATTCCATCCAGGTCGTCGTCTCGTTCTTGGGGTTGAAGAGGGGCTCGAAGGCGGAGTTGCCGCCGCTCGGCTCGAGGCAGCAGATGACGCCAATTCCGGCCAGCCTGCCCGCGGCGCGCGCCCGATCACGGCGCTTCACCAGCGCCGGGTGGTCCGCGGCCGCCAGCGCCTTCTCGAGCACGGTATGATAATCGCCGCTGT
Source organism: Allostellaceae bacterium (assembly GCA_035642295.1). GTDB lineage: Bacteria > Pseudomonadota > Alphaproteobacteria > ATCC43930 > CGMCC-115725 > DAHUYF01. The sequence goes on from DASQSR010000199.1 coordinate 912, forward strand.
CATAGGTGCTGCCGCTCGGGATGGTGTAAGGGAACTCGTCCCGCCGGATCAGATTGCGCCGGCGCAGCTCGATCGGGTCCATGCCGAGCCGCCGCGCGACGAGATCCATCGCCGTCTCGATGGCGAAATTGGTCGGCGACTGGCCGAAGCCGCGCACCGCCTCCTGCGCCGTCTTGTTGGTGGTGACGCTGATCGGCTCGTATTCGACGCTGTTGATGCGGTAGGGACCGACGATCGCGCCGATCGGCTTGCCGAGCTGCAGCGGCGCGCGCCCGGCATAGGCGCCGACATCGTCGATGGCACGGATGCGCAGCGCGCGGACGACGCCGGTTTTGTCGAAGGCGATGGCCATGTCGAAGATCCGGTCCGGCCCGTGCGCGTCGCCGCCGCGCATGTTCTCAAGCCGGTCCTCGATCAGCCGCACCGGACGGGCGAGCCGACGCGACAGGAAGCCGGCGACGACGCTGTGCTTGATGCCGCGCTTGACGCCATAGCTGCCGCCGACATCGACGTCGAAATGGACGCGGACGGCGTTGCCCGGCAGACGCAGCGCGCGCGCCAGCTGGTCCGGGAATTTCGGCATCTGGATCGAAGCCCAGACCTCGAGCAGCCGCGTTGCCGCGTTCCAGCTCGCGAGGACGCCGAAGGTCTCCACCGGTACCGTCGAGTTGCGATGCCAGCGCGCCCGGAAAGAGAGTCGGTCCGCGGCGGCGGCGAAGTCCTGCTCGACCGGGCCCCAGACGAATTTCCGGCGATAGAGCACGTTGCTGCCGTGATCGGGATGGACCAGCGGCGCGTCCGGTGCCATCGCCGCCTCGGGGTCGCCGACATGCGGCAGCGGCTCGTACGCGACCTCGACGAGCTCGGCGGCGTCCTCGGCAATCGCCCGCGTCTCCGCCACCACGACGGCGACCCATTCGCCGACATAGCGCGCCATGCCGACGGCGAGCGGGTAGCGCCGGACCTGCGGAATGTCGAGGCCGCTGTAGAGGGGATCGGTAGCGCGCGCCAGCTCTTCGCCGGTCAGCACCGCTTTGACGCCCGGCAGCGCCAGCGCGGCCGCGGTGTCGATGGCGACGATCCGTGCGCGCGGATAAGGGCTCGCCACCAGCGCCGCATGCAGCATCCCGGGCAGGGCGATGTCCGCGACATAGCGGCCCGATCCCGCGACGAAGCGGCGATCCTCCTTCGGGCGGCGCTTGCGCGCGATGTAGCGGAAGCCCTGCGGCGGCGGCTCAGCCGGCATCACGGCCTCCGCCCGCGGGACGGTTGTCGCCGCGCAGCCGCTCGGCGGCGAGCGCGATCGCCTCGACGATCTGCTTGTAGCCGGTGCAACGGCAGAGATTCCCGCCGATCGCCTCGCGGATCTGCTCCTCGGACGGGCTTTGCGTCTCCTGCAGCAGCGCATGGGCGGCGATCAGCATGCCCGGCGTACAGAAGCCGCATTGCAGCGCATGCATCTCCCAGAAGCTGTCTTGCAGGATGCTGAGCTCCTCGGGGCCGGGCGCCAGGCCTTCGACGGTGGTGATCGTGCAGCCGTCCGCCTGCACCGCGAAGAGCAGGCAGGAGCGCATCGGCCGGCCGTCGAGCAGGATCGAGCAGGCGCCACACACGCCATGCTCGCAGCCGGCGTGAGTGCCGGTGAGGCGCAGCGTGTCGCGGAGAAAATCGACCAGCGTCAGGCGCGCCGGGACTTGCGCGCGATGGTGCTGGCCGTTGACGGTAAGGGTGATCTCGTGCTGCGACATCGCGCTCATTCCCTCGCGGCGAGCGCGTCGCGGGCGGCTTCGGCGACCGCGCGCTCCACCAGGGCGCCGACGAGGCGCCGGCGGTAATCGGCCGAGGCATGGAGATCGTTTTCCGGTTCGATGGCCTCGCGCACGATGCGTGCCGCTTCGGCGAGGTCCTCCCCGGCCAGCCGGGTCCCGGCCAGGCGCGCGGCGGCCGGCTCGACGCTGACGGGCTTCGGGCCCGCCCCGCCGATGCTGAGCGCAATGCGCCGGCACACGCCCTTGCCGTCGAGCTGCAGCTGGACGGCGACGGCGGCGACGGCGAAGTCGCTGCGCCGCGCGCTGACTTCCTGGAAGCCGGTGCCGATCCGTCCAGGGCCGGGCCAGATCGGGAAGCGGACCGCCGTCAGGCATTCCTCGGGCTCGAGCGCGGTCATCATCGGCGCCATGAAGAAATCGGCGATCGGGATCGTCCGGCGGCCGGCGGCGGAGCGCGCCTCGATCTCGGCGTCGAGCGCGCGTGCGGCAAGGCCGATCTCGGCCGAGGGGTCGGCATTGGCGAGGCTGCCGCCGATGGTGCCGCGATTGCGCGTCTGAACATGGCCGACGAAGCCGAGCGCCTTGGCCAGCAACGGAACGCGTTGCCGGATCGTCGCATCGGCAAGCGCGACGGACTGCCGCGTGCAGGCGCGCACCACCACGGCGTCGCCCGACGGCTCGATCCCCTGCAGCTCGGAGATGCGGTTGATGTCGATCAGGAGCGCGGGACGCGCCAGGCGCATGGCCAGCAACGGCACCAGCGTCTGGCCGCCGGCGATGATCTTGCCGTCGCCGCCCGCCGTGGCGAGCAGCCGGCAGGCCTCGCCGACCTCCCCCGGGCAGGCGTAATCGAAATCGACCGCCTTCATCGCGTGAGATCGGCCTGGGAGTATCGCTTCGGCTTGTCCGCCTCGCGGGATGCCGCGGTGTCGATGCGAAGGTGGTCAATCATGCTCGCGCTGCCGCATAGCTCTCACGCGGCCCTCTCCCGGGTACTTCTTGCGCCGACGGATCGCCCGATCAAGCCCGCAGCGATGCTCCCCATCAGAAGCAGGGCAATGATATATGTCAATCGATTTCTGAAACTGATACAAATGCGGAAATGTATCAGCCGGCAGGAACGTGCTCCGAATGAGCGAACGGACAAAGATGGCACCGCCGGAAGGCTGGGTCCCGGCCAGGCTCAGCCGCGAAGGGCCGCGCTACCGGGCGATCATCACGGCGCTGCAGAGCGACATCGAGGAAGGAAGATTGCCGCCGGGCAGCCGCCTGCTGCCGCACCGCGAGCTCGCCGACCGGCTCGGCGTCAGCGTCGGCACCGTCAGCAAGGCCTATGCCGAGGCGGAGCAGATGGGCCTCATCATCGGCAAGGTCGGGAGCGGCACCTTCGTCCGGTCGCTTGCCCCTGGCCTTGCGGCCGGCGGCGAAGGCGAGGCGGCGCAGGTCTCGCTCAGTCTCAACGTGCCGCCGCCGGGACGGTATGTCGAGGCGCTGCTCGGCGCTCTGGCGCAACTCCGCAACCCGCAGTTGCTCGGGCACCTTTTCGACTACCTGCCGCATGAGGGGCTGCCGGCGCACCGCGAGGCGGCCGCGCTGTGGATGGCGGCCGGCGACTACCGGCCCGCGCCGGCCGATGTCCTCATCTGCCACGGCGCGCAGCATGCGGCCTCGCTGGCGGTTCGCGCGCTGCTCGATCCCGGCGCGCCGCTGCTGGCCGAATGCCTTACCTATTCCGGTGTCAAGGCGCTGGCGCGCCATCAGGGCGTGAGCCTCGTCGGCGTCGCCATCGACGAGGAGGGCCTCATCCCCGAGGCGCTGGCCGAGGCGTGCGCGCGGACGGGGGCCCGTCTCCTTTATACCATGCCGACGCTGCACAGCCCGACGGCGGCGGTCATGGGCGCCGCCCGCCGCCGCGCCATCGCCGAGATCGTCGAGCGTCATGACCTGCGGGTGATCGAGGACAACGTCTACGGCTTTCTCCATCCCGACGCGCCGCCGCCGCTGGCGCAGCTCCTGCCGGATCGCGTGTTCTACGTGACGAGCCTCTCCAAATGCGTGGCGCCGGGCCTGCGCGTCGGCTTCGTCGTGACGCCGCCGGCGTTTCGCGAGCGCATGATCCTCGGCCTCCGGGCGACGGCGTGGATGGCGACGCCGGCGATGGTGGAGCTTGGCGTGCGCATGCTGGCGGACGGCACGATCGGGCGCCTCGTTCACGAACGGCGCATCGAGGCGCGGGCGCGGCTCGATCTTGCCCGGTCGGTGCTCGCGGGTCACCTCGGCGCGCTGCCGGGCGACGCTCCGGCGGGCTTTCACCTGTGGCTGCCCTTGCCCGCGGACTGGCCGGCGGCGCGCTTCTTTCTCGCGGCCCGCCAGCACGGCGTCACCGTCACGCCGCCGGACGCCGTGGTGGTCGATGCGCGCAGCCCCAACGGCGTCCGGCTCTGCCTCGGCAATCCTGCCTCCCGTGCCGAGCTGCAAGGCGCGCTCAGCGTCCTGCGCGAGCTGATCGAGACGGCGCCGCCGCCCGCCCTCTCCGTCGTCTGAGCCGCCCGCCGCGCGCGGCTCAGCCGCGCCGGGGCAGCAGACGCGTCACATGGCCCATCTTGCGGCCGGGCATGGCCTGGGTCTTGCCGTAGAGGTGGAGCTTGGCGGCGGGCTCCGCGACCAGCTCGCGCCACTTCTCGACGTCCTCGCCGATGAGGTTCTTCATCACCGCGTCGGAATGCCGCTCGGGCGAGCCCAGCGGCAGCTCGCAGATCGCGCGGACCAGCTGCTCGAACTGGCTGGTGATGCAGGCATCGATGGTCCAGTGCCCGGAATTGTGCGGCCGCGGCGCCAGCTCGTTCACCACCACCTCGCCCCGGGTCGTGACGAACATCTCGACCGCGAGCAAGCCGACGAGCTCGAGCTTCTCGGCGACGTGGCGCGCGATGGCGTCGGCGCGCATCGCCACGTCGGGGGCGACGCGCGCCGGCGCGATGGTGGTGTCGAGGATGTGCTGCGGGTGATGGTTCTCGACCGGCACATAGGCGGCGGTCTCGCCGCTGACGCTGCGCGCGACGATGACCGAGATCTCGCACGCGAAGTCGACGAAGCTCTCGAGAATGCCGGTCTCGGCGTCGAGGCTGCGCCAGACCGCCTCGAGATCGCTGTCGGGCCCGATCGTCGCCTGGCCCTTGCCGTCGTAGCCGCCGCGCACCGTCTTCAGCACGCCATGAGCGCCGATGTCGCGCACCGCGCGCTGCAGCGCCGCGGCGCTCGTCACCGCGCGGTACTGGGCGGTGGCGACGCCGATCGAGCGCAGGAAATCCTTCTCCTCGAGGCGGTCCTGGGCGATGCGGAGCGCGTTGGGCCCGGGCCGCACCGGCTTGCTCTCCGCCAGCACCTCGGCGCAATCCGCCGGCACGTTCTCGAACTCGAAAGTGACGACGTCGACGGAAGCGGCAAAGCGCTCGAGCGCGGCGCGGTCGTCGTAGTCTGCCGTCGTCGCGAAGGGCGTCACCAGCTTTGCCGGACTGAGCGGCTCGGGGCAGTAGACATGGCTCTTGTAGCCGAGCGGGGCCGCCGCCAGCGCGATCATCCGGCCGAGCTGGCCGCCGCCGAGAATGCCGATCGTCGCGCCCGGCTCGATCATCAGCCGGCGGGATGCTCGGCGACGGCGTCGGTCTGCTCGCGCCGCCAGCGGTCGAGCGCCGCGGCGACGCCCTTGTCGGCAAGCGCGAGGATGGCGGCGGCAAGCAGCGCGGCGTTGATCGCGCCGGCCTTGCCGATGGCCAGCGTGCCCACCGGCACGCCGCCCGGCATCTGCACGATCGAAAGCAGGCTGTCCATGCCCTTCATCGCCGCGCTCTCGATCGGCACGCCCAGCACCGGCAGCGGCGTCAGCGACGCCACCATGCCGGGGAGATGCGCCGCGCCCCCGGCGCCGGCGATGATCACCTGCAGCCCGCGCCGGCGCGCCTCTTCGGCATAGGCGACGAGACGCTTGGGCGTGCGATGCGCCGAGACGATGCGCCGCTCATGGGCGATGCCGAGCGCCGACAGCGTCTCCGCCGCATGGCGCATCGTCTCCCAATCGGACTGGCTTCCCATGATGATGCCGACCGCCGGCTGCGCGCCGCTCATCCCGCCCCGATCCTCTGCCGCGAAAAGCGCGCATTATAGGTGCGAGGGGAGCGGCGGCAAGGCGGCTGCGGGCGCGGGCGCCCGCGGCTTTGCGCGCTCGGCGAATTCTGTCATACTTCCGCCGGTCAGGCGTTTCGGGGCCGCATCGCTTCGCGTTATGGAAATCCGCGACACCAAACCGGTTCTCGGCGCCGGCGCCACCCGCAAGGCCGAGGCCCGGCGGACCGCGGGCCCGGCCGAATCGGAAGAGGCGGCGGAGCCCACCGACATCCTCAATCTCGCCGGCCTCGCCGAGTCGGAACTCTCGCCGCGCCTGCGCCAGGCGATCATGGGGCTGATGGCCGAGGTCGAGACGATGCGCCGCCAGCTCGGCGAGGCGCGTCAGCGCATCGACTATCTCGAGCGGCTGGCCGACGAGGACCCGCTCATGCCGATCGCCAATCGGCGGGCTTTCGTGCGCGAGCTGACGCGCATGATGTCGTTTGCCAAGCGCTACGGTTCGCCGGCGAGCATCGTCTATATCGACCTGAACAATCTCGGCCAGATCAACGACGAGCACGCTCATGCCGCTGGCGATGCGGCGCTGCTGCAGGTGGCGCGGGTGCTGCTCGACAACGTTCGCAACACCGACGTGGTCGGGCGGCTCGGCGGCGACGAGCTCGGCGTGCTGCTGGTGCAGACCGACCAGGCGCTCGCCGAGCAGAAGGCGGAACAGCTGGCCGCGGCGGTCGCGGCCAAACCCCTGGTCTGGCAGGGGCGGGAGATTCCGCTCGGCATTTCCTACGGCGTCCATTCCTTCACCGGCGGCGAGAACGCCGGCGACGCGCTCGACGCCGCGGACCGCGCCATGTATCAGGCAAAGCGCCAGCGCAGCGGCGCCGCGCCGTCGGACTAGGCGCTGACCGCCCCGGCGCTCAGGCCGCGGGCGTACCATGCCGCGACGCGCGCTGTCGTGCGACGCTTGCCCGGGTCGCGTGAACTGGCTCGCCGGATGGTGTAGACTTAGGGAGGCTGGCCCGGAGAGCCGGGCCTCGGGGAATGCGGGCGGCGAGGAGGGGGAAAGGCGCGCGCCTGGATCGAGCAGAATCTCGCGCATTTGCTTGCCGGCCCAGCCGTTGCGCTGGCCGGGGAGGCCATCATGCCTGGCCTGGCCTGACGAGCCTTGGCGAAACCCAGCGGGAGGTCCCGACGATGTCGTCACAGCAGCAAACCGGCTTTTCGGCGACGCCTGCGCCGCAAATCCAGTCGATTCGCCAGCATTGGCGGTTGTTTCTAACCGAGGGTATCATTCTGGTGCTGCTCGGTCTTGGCGCCATCCTCGTGCCGCCTCTTGCCGGGCTCGCCGCCACGATCTTCCTCGGCTGGTTGTTCCTGATCGGCGGCGTTGTGGGCCTGGTCGCGACGCTGCGGATGCGGCAGGCGCCGGGCTTCTGGTGGTCGGTGTTTTCGGCGGTCGTCGCCCTGCTCGCCGGCGCCGTGCTGCTGTGGAATCCGCTGGCGGGCCTCGTCACCCTGACCTATGTGCTGATTGCCTATTTCATCGTCGACGGCGTGTTCATGATCGCCCTCGGCGTCGCCCATCGCGAAGCCTCGGGCCGCTGGTACTGGCTCGTGGCGAATGGGGTCATCGATCTCGTCCTTGCCGCCATCATTCTCTCGGGCCTGCCCGGATCCTTCGCCTGGGCGCTTGGCCTCCTGCTCGGCGTCGACCTCGCTTTCGGCGGCTGGACCCTGATCACCATGGCGTTTGCCGCCCGCGACGCTGCGGCGTGACGGTGAGGTGGCCCGGGCGGCAGCCTGCGGCGCAGGCAAAGCGAGTGGCTGGAACCTTCAGCGTGGGTCTGCGGCCTGAGAGAGGCGTCGGCGCCGGCTAGGCGATGATATCCGGCAGCAGCTGACTCTCGAGCCTGGCGATCAGGTCCTTCAAGGCGAGCTTCCGCTTCTTGAGGCGCTGGACATGCACCGGGTCGAGCGGACCGCCCTCGGCCAGCCGGGCGATCGCCTCGTCGAGGTCGCGGTGCTCGTTCCTGAGGGCCTCGAGCCTGGTCTTGATGGCTTCGACGTCAATATCCATGGATCGGAACGATCGCGGTAGCGGTCGGTGGTTAACAGTATAGCAAAGTGCCCTTGCAAGGGTGAGCCTCGCCGACACTCTCTATCCGGCCACAGCACGGAGGCCCTTT
>DASQSR010000200.1:0-9108 GCA_035642295.1 Allostellaceae bacterium
AGTGCCGGCACATTCCGGTAATGCGCTCGACCACCGCGCGCTCGGCGCTCGCCCGGTCCGGCAGCGTCTTGAACCAGTCCGGCGTCGTCCAGAACCACAAGAGATTATGGCCGCGCATGGCGAGACGATGGCGTTCGGCGAAGGCGACGATCCCGTCGGGGACGGCGAAATTCTCCGCCCCCGGCCGGTCGCTCATCGGCTGCCATTTCATCTCGTTCTCGGCGACCAGCGCCCCGCATTGCCGCGCAATCAGCCGGGTGAAGTCGTCATGCGCAGCAACCTGGCTTGCGGCGATACAGCTGCCATAGAGGATGCCCTTGGCGCTCGCGAGGCCGCGCAGCGCCGGCAGCGACGCATGCTCCGCCCGGGCACCCGCAGGAAGCAGCGCGGCAATCGCACCGGCGATGGCTTGGCGGCGCGTCAGAATGGCTTCACCACCACAAGCACGACGATGGCGATCAGCAGCACGGTCGGCACCTCGTTGACGATGCGATAGAAGCGCGCCGAGTGACGGTTGCGGTCGGCGGCGAAATCCTTGCGCCAGCGCGACAGGCCATGATGGATGAGGGTGAGCGCCAGAACGCCGGCGAGCTTTGCATAGATCCAGCCCTCATGCCAGTCGACGATGCCCGGCGTCGCGGCCAGCAGGATGCCGAAGACGTAGGTCGCCCCCATCGCCGGGTTCATGATGCCGCGCAGCAGCCGGCGCTCCATCACTTTGAACGTCTCCGCCGCATCGGAGCCGCGCGGCGCCGCCGCATGATAGACGAAGAGCCGCGGCAGATAGAGCAGCCCCGCCATCCAGGCAACGACGCTGATGATGTGGCACGCCTTGATCCACGGATAGGCTGCGGCCAATGCGCTCATGCCGCGGCGCCTTCGACGGTGCAGAGGCAGCGCGCAAATCCCCGGGGACAGAGCCTGGCGCCCGCTGCGGGACAGGTGCCCGGCCGCGCCGCCCGCACCAGCCGCGCGAGGCCGGCGATAAAGGCCGGCGCCGCGCCGACGGTTGCCACCCGCTCGTAGCGTGGCACGCCGGCGCTGTCGGCGAGATGGCGATACTCGCGGTCGAGCTCGACCAGCGTCTCCGAATGCTCGGAAACAAACGCCACCGGCACCACAACGACGCCCACCCGGTCGCGCCCGGCGCGGCGCACTTCCTCGTCGGTGCCGGGACCGATCCAGGCGAGCGGCCCGACGCGGCTCTGATAGCAGACGACGCTGTCGAGCTCCGGCATGGCCAGCGCCGCGCGGAGAGCCGCTACCGTCCGCTCGACCTGCCACTGATAGGGATCCCCGCCGGCCACGATCTTCTGCGGCAGACCATGCGCCGAGAACAGCACGCGCGCGCGCATGCCCGCCGGCCAGTCCGCCAAGGTCTTGCGTGTCGCATCGCTCAGCGCCGCGACCAACCCCGCCTCCTCGGGATAGCAGCAGATGGCGCGCGTCGGCGCCTGGAGTCCGGCCGCCGCCGCGGCCTCGCGCCAAGCGGCAAAGGACGAGCCTGTCGTCGTGCTCGAGGCCTGCGGGTAAAGCGGCAACAGAAGCACGGTGTCGGGGTTCCAGGCCTTCACCGCGGCAGCGGCATCCGCGGCAAAGGGTCGCCAGTAGCGCATGGCGATGAAAACGCGAAAGCCTTCGCCCAGTGCTGCTTCGAGTGAGCGCGCTTGCGCCTCGGTATTGGCGAGCAGCGGCGAGCCGCCGCCGAGGCGCTCGAAGATTCCGCGCGCCACCCGCGCACGCCGGCCGGCGATGAGTTGCGCCGCGAGCCAGCGCAGCGGCTGCGGCAGCGCGATGATGGCAGGGTCGCTGAAGAGATTGACGAGGAACGGCTTCACCGCGTCGAGTGAATCCGGGCCGCCGAGATTGAACAGGATGACGGCGGTGCGGCTCATGGCGCATCGAGCGGCCGGCGCAGCAGGCTCATCAGCTCGCTCACATGCTCGACCGGCGTTTCCGGCACGATGCCGTGACCGAGATTGAAGACGAAGGGCCCATCGCCCAGCGCGCGACGGATTGCGTCGACGCCATCGGCCATGGCCTTGCCGCCGGCGAGCAGCAGCAGCGGATCGAGATTGCCCTGCACCGGCCCGATCGACTGCAGCGTCTTGCGCGCAATCGCCGGCGGCACAGAACTGTCGAGGCCAAGCGCCGAGACGCCCGTGGCGCTGAAATAGGCGCGATACATCAGCCCGGCGCCGCGCGGAAAGCCGATGATCGGCAGCCGCGGGTGAGTCTCGCGCAGCGCCTGCACGATCCGCCGTGTCGGCTCGATCACCCATCGCCGGAATGCGGCCTCCGGCAACACCCCGGCCCAACTGTCGAAGAGCTGCACGACCTCGGCGCCGGCGGCAATCTGACCCGTAAGGTAGACGACCGTCGCCTCGACCAGACGATCGATCAGGAGCCCGAACCCTTCGGGATCGGAAAACGCCCAGCGTTTCACCACGGCAAAGTCCCGGCTGGTGCCGCCTTCGACCATGTAGCTCGCCACCGTCCAGGGCGCGCCGGAAAAGCCGATGAGCGTCGTCTCGGCCGGCAGCAGCGCGGCGACGCGTCCGACCGTCTCGAACACCGGCGCGACGCGCTCGGGAAAGGCATCGAGCGACAGGCGGCGCAACTCGCTGCTGCTGCGGATCGGCTCCAGCACCGGCCCTTCGCCTTCGCGGAACTGCACGTCCTGGCCCAGCCCATGCGCCACCACCAGGATGTCCGAGAAGAGGATCGCCGCGTCCATGCCGAAGCGCCGCACCGGCTGCAGCGTCGCCTCGGCGGCCAGCTCCCGGGTGTAGCAGAGGTCGAGAAAACCGGGCACAGCCTGCCTCAACTTGCGATATTCCGGCAGATAGCGCCCGGCCTGTCGCATCAGCCAGACCGGGGGCAGCGCCATAGCCTCGCCGGCCAGCGCGCGCAGCAGCGGCTTTGCCGCCCGGGCACCTCCGGCCTCGCCACCTGGCCGCATCATCGCGTTTTTTCCCGCCCGCTCATCCCTTCCTCTTACCTCTTCCCTTTTTGAATCTAAAGGTAGAGGTAGGTAGTTGGAGGGAGGAACCTGGGGATTATCGGAAAGGACGAATTCATCCGGAGTGGGACCGCTTTCTCCTGAAAGGACGGCGGAGACGGTGTATAAAGCCAGCGGGTTGCGTCATGGATAGGCGTCATTCGGGCCGGAAAAGCGTGCGAAGCCGAACCGTGAAACCTGGGGGTAGACGCGGCGGCGGGAGACCTTATCCCGGTGTCGCGAAGGGCCGCCGGATTCGATCCGCACCTACGCCCGAGGGCGTGCTCGGCGCCGGCGAGCGGGGACGAAAACGGAGCGACGCCGGGGACTCGGGATATCTGCGGCGTTCGCCGGCGTTTCTCCACAGCAGGCTCGGGAAAAACGCGTGACGCGGTTCCACCTTCATCTCGTCTCCGATTCAACGGGCGATACCGTCCATTCCGTGGCACGCGCCTGCCTCGTGCAGTTCGAGGGTGCGGAGGCGGTCGAGCACATCTGGTCGATGGTGCGCACCCGCAGCCAGATCGAGCGCGTCATCGCCGGCCTTGCCGCCAATCCCGGCGTCGTGCTCTACACCCTGGTCAACGAGACTTTGCGCGCGCCGCTGGTCGAAGGCTGCCGCAAGCTGCAAGCGCCGGCCATTCCGGTGCTCGATCCCGTCATCGGTGCGCTGGCGACATATCTCGGCCGCCAGAGCCGAGGCCTTCCCGGCCAGCAGCACCTGCTCGACACCGAATATTTCCAGCGCATCGATGCCATGACCTTCGCCCTCAATCACGACGACGGCCAATCGGCCTGGGGGCTCAACGAGGCCGATGTGATCCTGGTCGGCGTCTCCCGCACCTCAAAGACGCCGACCTGCATCTATCTCGCCAATCGCGGCATCAAGCCGGCGAATGTGCCGGTCGTGCCAGGGATGGCGCTGCCGCCGGAGCTCTTCGCCGCGACGCGGCCGCTGATCGTCGGCCTCACCAACGATCCCGAGCGGCTGATCCAGGTGCGCCGCAACCGCCTCACCATGCTGCATCAGGAGGACAGCACCGATTACACCGATATCGAAGCCGTGCGCGAGGAGGTGACCGCGGCGCGCCGGCTCTTCGCCGAGCATCATTGGCCGGTGATCGACGTGACGCGGCGCTCGATCGAGGAAACCGCGGCAGCGATCCTGAAGCTGATCGCGCGGCGTCAGGGCCAGGAGCGATGAGCGGAGCGGCGGCCGGTCCGGTGATCCTGGCCTCGGCAAGCGTCACGCGCGCGCGCCTGCTCGAGCAAGCGGGCCTTGCCGTCACCTCAGATCCCGCCGGCATCGACGAAGCGGCGCTGAAGCAGCGTTGCCGCGCCGACGGCGCCGATGCCGCGGCCTGCGCAGCGGCGCTCGCCGATGCCAAGGCAGCGCGCGTTGCCAGGCGCCATGAGAGCGCCCTGGTGATCGGCGCCGACCAGCTTCTCGCTTGCGGCAGGGACTGGTTCGACAAGCCCGAGGATCGGGCAGCCGCCCGGCGGCAGCTGCTGCAGCTGCGCGGCCGGCCGCATGAGTTGGCCACGGCGGTCGCGGTCTGGCGCGGCGACCAGCCGCTGTGGCGCTACTGCGAACGTCCGCGTCTCGCCATGCGCGCGTTCAGCGACGCCTTCCTCGACGCCTATCTCGCCGCGGCCGGCGACAGTATTCTCGCCTCGGTCGGCGCCTATCGCCTCGAAGGACTGGGTGCGCAGCTCTTCGAGCGGATCGAAGGCGATTACTTCGCCATTCTCGGCCTGCCGCTGCTGCCGCTGCTCGCCTTCCTGCGCGGCGAAGGCATGCTCGCCGGATGATCCGTGCCGGCGTCATGGGCTGGCCGGTGGCCCATTCGCGCTCGCCGGCCGTGCACGGCTTCTGGCTTCGGCACTATGGAATCGCCGGAGAATACCTGCTGCTGCCGGTTTCTCCCGAGCGGCTCGAAGCGGCGCTGCGCGCCCTGCCGGGCGAGGGATTTGCCGGTTGCAATCTCACTCTGCCGCACAAGGAGCGGGCGCTTGCCCTCGTCGACCATGCCGATGCCACGGCGCATCGCATCGGCGCGGTCAACACTGTGATCGTCGCCGGCGACGGCACCCTCGAAGGCCGGAACACCGACGCCTTCGGCTTTCACGCAAACCTTGCGGCGGGCCTGCCCGAATGGCGCGCCGCCGCGGGACCCGCCGTGGTGCTCGGCGCCGGTGGCGCCGCCCGCGCCGTGGTCGCGGCGCTCATCGATCAGGGCGCGCCGGAGATCCGCCTTGCCAATCGCCACCGCGCGCGCGCCGAGGCGCTGGCCGAAGCGCTGGGCGGACCCATCACGATACGCGACTGGGAAGAGCGCGAAGCGGCGCTCGAGGACGCGGCGCTGCTCGTCAACGCGACCAGCCTTGGCCAATCGGGCCAGAAGCCGCTTCTCCTCGCGCTCGACCGGCTGCCGCCCGCCGCGGTGGTCAACGACATCGTCTATGTGCCGCTGGAGACGCCGCTGCTGGCCGCGGCGCGCGCCCGCGGCAATCCCGCGGTGGACGGCCTCGGCATGCTGCTGCACCAGGCCCGCCCTGGCTTCGCCGCCTGGTTCGGCGTCATGCCGGAGGTGACGCCCGAGCTGCGGCAGCATGTTCTCGCGAGCTTTGCCGCGCGATGATCGTCCTCGGCCTCACCGGCTCGGTCGGCATGGGCAAAAGCACCGCGGCGGCGATGTTCCGCCGCCTCGGCGTTCCCGTGCACGACAGCGACGTCGCGGTCCATCGCCTGCTCGGCCGCAACGGCGCGGCGGTAAAGCGCGTGGCGGCGGAATTTGCCGGCGTGCTGCGGGGGGACGGTAGCATCGACCGCGCCGCGCTCGGCGCCAAGGTGTTCGGCGATGGGGCGGCACTGGCGCGGCTCGAGCGGATTCTCCATCCGCTGGTGCGGGCGAGCCAGCAGCGCTTCCTGGCGGTGGCGCGCGCCCGTCGGGCGCCGCTCGTCGTTCTCGACGTGCCGCTGCTGTTCGAGACCGGCGGCGGGCGCCGCTGCGACAAGGTGGTCGTCGTCTCCGCCCCTGCCTTCCTGCAGCGCCGGCGCGTGATGGCGCGGCCGGGCATGACCCAAGCGCGTTTCCGCGCGATCCTCGCCAAGCAGATGCCCGACCCCGAGAAGCGCCGCCGCGCCGATTACGTCGTGCCGAGCGGCCTCGGCCGCGCCGTCACCTTCCGCCGGCTGCGGCAGATCGTTGAGCGCTTGCGTCACTCCGTGTCTTGCGGCGTTTCGTCCGGCTGAGGGGACGAAACCCTGGGTTTCGACCCGGCGGAAGGCCTATGGGGAACCGCAGGCCAATTGGTCCTGTTGGGATCATAGGGTGCGACTGCGGAGGAATATGATGCAGCGGTTCAAGCCAGCGATGATCGTCTCTCTCTGTGTGCTGATGCCGGTCCTGCTCGCCGCGTGCGAACTGCGCCTGGGCCGCTAGTTCGCCGCCACTCGGTATTGCCAATCGGTATTGAATGAGGGGAGCCTTGCGGCTCCCCTCTCTATCTTTTCATGACCTTCCTCTCGACACCGGGCGGTCGTCTCGGCGCCGGCTGCCGGCCGTGGCGGATCGTAGAAGAGCCTCCTGTCATTGCGGGCCTTGCGGCGCTTCGGCCGGCTGAGGCACACTGACGCGATGCGCGAGATCGTGCTCGATACCGAAACCACCGGTCTCGACCCGGCGGACGGCCACCGCATCGTCGAGGTTGCCTGCGTCGAGTTGTTCAACCACGTGCCGACCGGGCGCGTCTTCCACCGCTACGTCAATCCCGAGCGCGAGATCTCCGACGAGGCGGTGGCGGTGCACGGGCTCACCGGCGCGTTCCTGGCGCAGCATCCGCCTTTCGGCGCCGTCGCCGAGGAGCTGCTGGCGTTTCTCGCCGGCGACCGGCTCGTCATTCACAACGCCGAATTCGACCTCCGCTTCCTCAATGCCGAATTCGAGCGGCTCGGCCTGCCGCGGCTCGCGGCGGAGTGCGAAGACACGCTGCTGCTGGCGCGCAAGCGCTTCCCCGGGGCGCAGGCGAGCCTCGACGCGCTCTGCCGCCGCTTCGGCATCGATCTGTCGCAGCGCACGAAGCACAACGCGCGGCTCGATTGCGAGCTGCTGGCTGCCGTCTATCTCGAGCTCATCGGCGGCCGCCAGCCCGGCCTCGATCTCGCTGCCGGCGGCGAGATCGGGGTGGCGCTCGACGCGCTGCAGCGTCCTGCCCGTCCGGCGCGGCCGCACACGCCCAGCGCCGAGGAGCTTGCCGCGCACGCGGCCTTCCTGGCGAAGATCAAAGAGCCGATCTGGAAGATTCAGTGATCAGTCTTCAGTTGTTAGTTCTCAGTAAGAAAACCGCAACGCGACAACTGATAACTGACGACTGAAAACTGACGACCCCTCACGCCGTCGCCATTCCCTGTGTCGGCTGACCCGCTTGCTGGCGGCGGAGCAGCTCGGCGAAATCGACGGGGTGGAGCAGCAGCGGCGGAAAGCCGCCGTCGCGCGTCGCATTGGCGATGATGTTGCGGGCGAAAGGAAACAGCAGCCGCGGCGTCTCGACCAGCAGCAGCACGGCCAGCAGCTCCTGCGGCGTGTTGCGCACCGTCACCACCGCGGCATAGGCGAGCTCCGCCACGAACACGGATTCGCCGCCGGTGGTGGCACTGGCATTGACCGTGAGCGTCACCTCGAAGACGTCCTGGCCGAGCGACTGGGCCTTGACGTCGACGCCGAGCTGCACCTCGGGCGCCTCCTTCTGCTGCAACAGGCTGTGCGGCGCGCGCGGATTCTCGAAGGACAGGTCCTTGACGTACTGCGCATTGACGATGAGCTGGTGTTCCGCCGCGCCGTTGCCGCCGGGAATAGCACCGCTTGTCTGTTCCGCCATGACTCGCTCCCTCGATACGAGGTCGCTGGCTAGCACGGATGGCGGGTCGGGCACAAGGCGAGTCGTCCGCCCGCGCGCTCGCCGCACGCAGAGGCCCGCGGCTCAAGGCCAAGCCGCCGGCGCCGCGATCGCCTCCTCCGGCTGGTTACCGATCGTTAACCCTCCTGCGACAGCATCAAGACCGGGCGAGGAGTTGGATGTCCTTCGAAAGCCACCTCGACGACCCGCTGCTGCGGGAGGTCTACGCCTATTGGCGGCAGAAACGCGCCGCCCGCCGCATGCCTCAGCGCCGGCAGATCGATCCCGCGGACGTGCCGCGCCTCCTGCCGCATCTCTCGATCAGCGAAGTGATCGATGCCGGCCAGCGCTTCCGCTATCGCCTCGTCGGCACCGCCGTCGCACGGGCGCTGGGCCGGGACCCCACCGGGCATTGTATCGACGACACGGCCGGCGCCGACACCGGCGATCCCGTCGGCGCGCTGCACCGCACCGTCTGCCGCGAGCGCGTCGCCCTGTTCGCCACCAACGCGCTCGCCGGTCGCACCCATGTGCAGTACCGCGTCGTGCGCCGGCTGCTCCTGCCGCTGTCCGAGGACGACGCCAGCGTCCACCAGATCCTGTCGCTCGCGGTCTTCCAATTCGCGGTCGGCGCGCCTATGCTGACCGTCCTCGACGTCGCGTCACCCTCGCTGAGCTGAGCCGCTGTTGCTTGCCGTTCCGCCGGCTCAACCCCATCTAGCAAAGGCGCGGCCGGGCAACCAGGCGATCAGTGATGGGCGACGGCTATCAATTTCTCGACATCGTCGTCTTCGCGGTGATTGCCGGGCTGCTGATCCTGCGCCTGCGCAGCGTGCTCGGCCGGCGCACCGGCACGGAGCAGCGCCGCGATCCCTTCCCGCCGCCTGCAAGCGAAACGCCGGGCGAGAAGATCGTGCCGCTGCCGTCGCGCCCGCGGCTGCCACCGGCGCCGACGGCGGCGCCGACGCCGCTCGCCGTCGGCCTGGCGAAGCTCAAAGCCGCCGACCGGGGCTTCGACGAGAAAGGCTTCCTCGCCGGCGCCCGCGCTGCTTTCGAGATCATCGTCAACGCCTTCGCCAAGGGCGATGCGGCGGCGCTGCAACCGCTGCTGAGCCCCGACGTGTTCGCCTCCTTCGCCACGGCGATCCGCACCCGCCAGGCGCAGCACGAGACGCTCGAGACCAATCTCCTCAGCATCAAGGCGGTGG
>DASQSR010000201.1:0-2075 GCA_035642295.1 Allostellaceae bacterium
GCGCGCTTGTAGACGCGACCGCCGGTCGCCTCAACCGCGTTCAATCAGCGCGGCTAAACCGAACTTCCGTGAGCCTATTTGAGCGAAGGCCAGAGTTTGTGCGGGTTTGCGGGGATTTGCGGAAAAAATGTAGGCATGTAAGATAGTTGTTGCAATCGGCGCTGGGGCGTGATTCACGCTTTCCATGTACGTCACGCGCATCCCGAACCGCGATTCGCCGCCCGCCGTCCTCTTGCGCGAGAGCTATCGCGAGGGGGGCAAGGTCAAGTCGCGCACGCTCGCCAACATCTCCGACTGGCCGGAGGCGAAGATCGACAGCCTGCGCCGTGTGCTCGCCGGCGAGACCCTGGCGCCGCTCGCAGCCGAGCGCTTCGAGATCACCCGGGCGCTGGCGCACGGCCACGTCGCCGCCGTGCTCGGGACGGTGCGCCGGCTCGGGCTCGACAAAGCGTTGCCCAAGGGACCGGAGCGCCGGGCCAAGCTGATCCTCGCCATGATCGTGGCCCGGATCATCGAACCGGCCGCCAAGCTGGCGACCGCGCGCCAGCTCAGCGAGGCGACCGCCGCCCACTCGCTCGGCGCCGTGCTCGGCCTGGGCGAGGTCGACGAGGACGAACTCTACGTCGCCCTCGATCTCCTGGGCCGCTGTCAGACCGGCGTCGAGAAGGTCCTCGCCCAACGCCACCTCGCGGATGGCGTGCTCGTGCTCTACGACGTCACTTCGAGCTATCTGGAGGGGCGGCGGTGCGAACTGGCGCAGTTCGGCTACAGCCGCGATCATCGCCGCGACCGGCCGCAGATCGTCTTCGGCCTGTTGTGCACGACGGAAGGCTGCCCGGTCGCCGTCGAGGTCTTCGAAGGCAATCTCGGCGATCCGAGCACGCTCGCCAATCAGGTGCGCAAGCTGCGCCTGCGCTTTCGGCTGAAGCGCATCGTGCTGGTCGGCGATCGCGGCATGATCACCCAGGCGCGCATCGACGCCGACCTCGAGCCCGCCGGCTTCGATTGGATCACCGCGCTGCGCGCCCCGACCGTCCAGGCTCTGGCTGCCGAGGGCGGCCCCCTGCAGCTCTCGCTGTTCGACGAGCGCGACATGGCGGAGATCGCCTCGGACGACTATCCCGGCGAGCGTCTCATCGTCTGCCGCAACCCCGAACTGGCGGCCCAGCGGGCGCGCAAGCGCGCCGAACTCATCGAGGCGACCGAGAAGGCGCTGGCCAAGATCCGCGCGGCGACCGAGCGAAAGCGCAATCCGCTCCACGGCAAGGACAAGATCGGCCTCAGGGTCGGCGCCGTGATCGACCGTCGCCGCATGGCCAAGCACTTCGAACTCGCCATCACCGATACGAGCTTCGTCTGGTCGCGCAGGGCCGACGCCATCGCCGCCGAAGCCGCACTCGACGGCATCTATGTGATCCGAAGCAATCTTCCCCACGACGGCTTCCCCGCCGCCGCCATCGTCCTCGCCTACAAGGGCCTCAGCCACGCCGAACGAGGCTTCCGCGACCTCAAATCGGGCGACCTCGACGTCCGCCCGATCCACCATCGCCGCGCCCATCGCGTCCGCGCCCACGTCTTCCTGTGCATGCTGGCCTACTACGTCATCTGGCACATGAAGCGCGACCTCGCCCCGATTCTATTCAAAGACGACGACCCCGCCGCCGCGGCCGCGCAGCGCTCATCGCCCGTCGCCAAGGCCAAAGCTTCTCCCGCGGCACGCCGCAAAGCCGCGTGCAAGCGCACCGAAGACGGCCAGCCCGTCCACAGCTTCCGCACCCTCTTGCAGGACCTCGCCAACCTGACCCGTAACAGCGTCCGCTTCGGCGACGCACACCCCGCAACAATCCTCGCCAGGCCAACCCCCACCCAGACCCGCGCCTTCGAACTCCTCAACCTCAAGATCGCAGCGTAGGCAGAACTCGATCTCAGTATCGAGTCACATCAAGCAGTTGCGCTCAGATCTCTGGGAAGTTCGGATTAGAGCGTGGTTTTGCCACTACGGGGCTATTTCCCCGCCCCGCGCCCCACGCATACCACACGCATACCCCGCCGCCAGCCATGCGCTCAGCAAGGCA
>DASQSR010000202.1:0-4883 GCA_035642295.1 Allostellaceae bacterium
TTTTATTTCGGCAAGCAGAGCGCGCCGCCCGTGGCCCAGCGCTTCGGCGACTACGTGGCCAACCGCAAGTCCAACTCCTTTGGCAGGAGCGATCAGGACGCCTGCCGCCGGGCGATGCTCGACGCCCTCCTCGCGCTGCACAATCGCGCCAAGGAATTGGGCGGCAACGCCGTCATCAACATCGTGAGCTACTATTGGAAGCGCCCCGCCTCGAGCGAGAGCGACTACGAATGCCATGCCGGCGGCATCGTCGCCGGCGTCGCGCTCAAGGGCACGGTGGTGACGCTCGGCGGACGGTGAGGATCGGTCACGCAAGAAGAAGCCGAAATCAACTCCGACCCCATTTATTCTTTGCGGAGTTGGCGCGCTTTGCGGTTCACCATGCCCTCACCCTCCCGCGACCCGCAGGGTCGCGGGCCCCTCCCTCTCCCGCTTCGCGGGCGAGGGGCGTCAACTGCCAAGATGGGCGAATGCCATAGCGCAGTTGCGGGGGAAATTACTATGTCTCCGTGTCAGACACGAGCGGGGTGGCGTCCCCGGGGTGACTCGAACACCCGACCCACAGTTTAGGAAACTGTTGCTCTATCCGGCTGAGCTACGGGGACGTGAGGCCGTTTTAGCACAAGCGTGGCGCGCGGGACACGGGGCGCCGTGCTAAGCTCGCGCGGCCTCGCCCGGAGGGCGGCGGGGGGGAACGAGGACCGGGGGCGCTGATGGCGTATCGAACCTTGCTGGCGGCGGCGGGCTGCTGGCTGGCGCTGGCGGTTGCCGCACGCGCCGAGGACTGCGTCGTCATTGTCGGCAACGGCACGGCGGACCCGCTCATCGGCGTCAGCATGCGCGCCGAGTTCGCGCGGCCGGGCTCCGACGCGGACCACAACGTCGATGTCGCGATCGGCGGCAAGCTCTACCAGAACCAGTCGGTCAGGGTTCAGTGGGACTGTCCCAGCCGCAACATCAGCTATGTCGCGACCGGGCTCTTCTCCAACGGCATCAAGCGCACGAGCACGCCGTTCACGCCGCGGCCGGATGCGTCCGGGCGGCCGGAGACGGCGTGGATCGAGTAGCGGCGGAGAATCGCCGGCCGGGTGCGGGCTCTCGCGGTTGCTGACGCAACCGCTGACGCCCGCGCGCGACAACGCGCAGGGCGCGTTGCGCGGGCGCTGACGCCCGCTCGCGATAACGCGCTGCGCGCGTTACGCGGCGTCGGCTTCCTTCAGCGCTTCGCGGGCGGTGCGGAAGGCGTCGACGGCGGCGGGGACGCCGCAATAGATCGCCGCCTGCAGCAGCACCTCGCTGATCTCCTCGCGGGTGAGGCCGTTGCGCAGCGCGCCGCGCACATGGAGCTTCAGCTCGTGCGGGCGGCCCAGCGCCGTCAGCATGGCGAGGTTCAGCATGCTGCGCACCTTCTTCGGCAGGCCGGGCCGGCCCCAGACCGCGCCCCAGCAATATTCCGTCACCAGATCCTGCAGCGGCTGGCTGAAGGCGTCGGCCGTCTTGAGCGCATTGTCGACATGCTGCGCCCCCAGCACCTCGCGGCGGATGGCGAGACCCTTGTCATAGACTTCCTTGTTCATGGACTTCCTCCCGACAGCGCCGCGCCCGCTGCGCGGCGACTCGGCCGTCATCCTAGCGGGAATCGCCGGCGCCGACAGGGGCGCTACTTGAAGCGGGGCGTGTAGCGCTGCAGCGTGCCGTAGGGCAGCGGCCAGGGCAGCGCATAGCCCTGCTCGTAGGCGGCGTGGCGCGTCCAGTAGGGGTCCCAGAGATGCGCCCGCGCCAGCACGCAGAGATCGGCGCGGCCGGCGACGAGGATGCTGTTGACGTCGGCATAGGAGGAGATGTTGCCGACGGTCATGGTCGGGACATCCGCCTCGTGGCGCACGCGGTCGGCGAAGGGCGTCTGGAAGAGGCGGCCATAGACGGGCTGCTGCTCGGGCACGGTCTGGCCGGCGGAGACGTCGATGATGTCGCAGCCCGCCGCCTTGAAGGCGCGCGCCACATCGACCGCGTCCGCCGGCGAGAAGCCGCCCGGCATCCAGTCGGTGGCGGAGATGCGGACGCTGATCGGTTTGGCCGCCGGCCAGGCGGCGCGGACAGCGGCGAAGATCTCGAGCGGGTAGCGCAGGCGGTTGTCGAGGCTGCCGCCATAGGCGTCCTCGCGCCGGTTGGTGAGCGGCGAGAGGAAGCTCGCCAGCAGATAGCCATGGGCGCAATGGAGCTCGATCATGTCGAAGCCGGCCTCGTCGGCAAGACGCGCCGCTCGCAGGAAATCGTCGCGCACCCGGTCCATGTCGGTATCGTCCATGGCGCGCGGCACCTGGCTGTGCGGGAAATAGGGGATGGGCGACGGCGCGATGATCGGCCAGTTGCCGTGGAGCAGCGGCTCGCTGTCGCCTTCCCAGCTCAGCCGCGTCGAGGCCTTGCGCCCGGCATGAGCGAGCTGCACGCCGATCTTGGCGCCGCTGGCCGTGTGGACGAAATCGACGATGCGGCGCCAGCCGGCCGCGTGCTCCCTCTTCCAGAGGCCGGTGCAGCCGGGGCTGATGCGAGCATCGCGCGCGATGTCGGTCATCTCGGTCATGACGAGGCCGGCGCCGCCGACGGCCCGGCTGCCGAGATGGACGAGATGCCAGTCGTCGGGCATGCCGTCCGCGGCCGAGTACTGGCACATCGGCGAGACGACGACGCGATTGGCGAGCAGCATGTCGCGCAGGCGGAAGGGCGTGAACATCGGCGGCGGCGCCGGTTCCGCCGGGACGTTGACGCCGCTTTGATTCGCGGCCTTGCCCGCAAACCAGCGGTCGATGCGGGCGACGAAGGCGGGATCGCGCAGCTTCAGATTGGCGTGGGTGATGCGCAGCGAGCGCGTCAGCAGGCTGGCGGCGAATTCCAGCGGCTCGAGCCGGCCGAAATAGCGCTCGGTCTCCTCGAACCAGTGGAGGCTCGTCTGGGCGGCGCGCTGCAGCGACTCGACTTCGGGACGGCGCGCCGCCTCGTAGGCCGCGAGCGCCGCCGGCAGGTCGCGCGGCGACGCCGAGAGCGCATCGGCGAGCGCGATCGCGTCCTCCAGGGCGAGCTTGGTGCCGGAGCCGACGGAGAAATGCGCGGTGTGCGCGGCATCGCCGATGAGCGCGAGATTGCCCTCCGACCAGCGGGCATTGCGCACGCTTGGGAAGCTGCGCCAGATCGAGCGGTTGCCGAGGAGCCTGTGGCCTTGGAGCTCGTCGGCAAAGAGGCGCTCGCAGAAAGCGATGGTCTCGTCCTCCTCGGCCGCGGCGAGCCCGGCGCGGCGCCAGGTCGCCTCCGTCGTCTCGACGATGAAGGTGGCGTGGCCCGCATCGAAGGGATAGGCGTGGACGCGCCAGAGGCCGTGCGCGTCCGCCTTGAAGAAGAAGGTGAAGGCGTCGAAGCGTCGCGTCGTGCCGAGCCAGACGAACTTGTTCGGCCGCGTGTCGATGCGCGGGGCGAAGGCGGCGGCGTGGCGGGCGCGAAGCGCGCTGTTGGCGCCGTCGGCGGCGAGGACGAGATCGGCCGCCGGCAGACCGCCCTCCTGGCTCACCTCGACGCCGAAGCGGAGGGCGACGCCGAGCGCGGCGGCGCGGCGCTGCAGGATGTCGAGGAGGCGGCGCCGCGCCAGGCCCGAGAAGCCATGGCCGCGCGAGGTCAGCACCTCGCCCCGGTAATGGATGTCGATCGCGTCCCAGTGGACGAAGCTGCGCTCGATCTCGGCATAGCTCTCGGGATCGGCGGCGGCGATGTTGGCGAGCGTCTCGTCGGAGAAGACGACGCCCCAGCCGAAGGTGTCGTCGGCGCGGTTGCGCTCGAGCACGGTGATGCGGTGGCCGGGATCGCGCCGCCGCATGAGCAGGCTGAAGAACAGCCCGGCCGGTCCGCCGCCGATGACCGCGATGTCCATGGGAAATTACTTTAGACTTGAAATATCGCCGATGCCAGCCGCGCGCGATCCCGCGCCGGACACAATTGCAGGTGACGTGGCGCCCCGCTCAGTCTTCCTCGTGAAAGAGATCGGCCGGGTTCCGGGCGTGCCGGCCGAGGGCGCGGCGCAGCTTCAGGAGGGCGCGGTGCTCGAGCTGGCGCACGCGCTCCTTGGAGACGCCGAGGAGGCGGCCGAGCGCTTCGAGCGTTACGGCGTCCTCGCTGAGGTGGCGGGCGCTGATGATCCGCCGCTCGCGCGGGGTGAGGCTCTGAAGCGCCTCGGCGAGCCAACGCGCGCGCGTGGCACCGTCGGCAAGCGCGATCGCCGCCTGCTCCGGGCTCGGCCGGCCATCGGCGATGAAGTCCTGCCCGTGATGATCACCGTCGCCGACGGGACCGTTGAGCGAGTGGTCGACGGCGCTGAGGCGCATGTCCATGTGCTCAACCTCGGCGAGCTCGACGCCGAGCGCGGCGGCGATGCGGCGGTGGCCGGCAGCGCCCAGCGGCGCGCCGGAGAGCTCGCCGATGCGGGCGCGCAGCCGCCGCAAGTTGAAGAACAGCGCCTTCTGCGCCGCCGTGCTGCCGGTGCGGACGATCGACCAGTTGCGCAGGACATAGTCCTGCATCGCCGAGCGGATCCACCAGTTGGCGTAGGTCGAGAAGCGCACCTCGCGCGCCGGCTCGAAGCGCGCGGCCGCCTGGAGCAGGCCGACATTGCCCTCCTGCACGAGATCGCCGAGGGGAAGGCCGTAGGCGCGGAAGCGGATGGCGGTGGCGATCACGAGGCGCGTATAGGCGCGCACCAGCTCGTGCAGCGCCGCGGTGTCGCCCGCCGCGCGCCAGCGCCGCGCGAGGTCGAACTCGCGCTCGCGCGTGAGCAGCGGCACGCGCATCGATGCCTTGATGAAGCCGAGATTGGCGCGCTGCGTCGCCCAGTCGTCGAT
>DASQSR010000203.1:0-4566 GCA_035642295.1 Allostellaceae bacterium
GCAGCCTCGTTGCTCGGCGCCAGCCTTTATTGCCAGCAGAGTGCCCCGCGTATTACCTCAACATATTGTCTAAAATTGTATTTAGTGCTTGTTAAGCATCAGAACGTACTGTTTGCATCGCCGTTAAGCAAAGAGACGCAACGATTTCGGAATGCCAGAGGGGAATTTCTTCACGAGTTTTAACGATATTCTGCGTACCCGCGCGGAACGGGGGCGCGCGCGCGTTTTTCCCCTTGGCGGCGACACTTACTCTGCACCGGCGCGGTGGAACGGCGCCGGTGCAACCACGGCGGCGAAATCGGCGTCGATCTCGCTCGCGGACTGCCTCGGTGTCCTGCGGCGCCATTGGCGGCTCGCCCTCGGCGCAACGACGCTGCTGACGCTGATCGCCGCCGGCATCACTTGGCAGATGCCGGTGCGCTATCGCGGTGAAGCCGTGGTGCTGCTCGACACCCGCGACATGCAGGTGCGGGACCTCGACGCGGCGATCCCCGCCCGACTGTTCGACCTCACCAAGGTGCGCGGCGAAATCGAGGTGCTGAAGTCGCGCAGCCTCGCCGAGAGCGTCGTCGACAAGCTACACCTCGCAGACGATCCCGAATTCGGCGGCGTCGCGACGGCACTCGCCGGTAGCGCCGCGCGCCGGCGCGAACGCGCCATCAACACGCTCGTGGGGCGGCTCGACGTCGAGAATGACGGCCGGTCGCTGGTGCTGAAGATCGACGTCTCCGCGGCGAGCCGGCAATCGGCGGCCGGGATCGCAAACGCCTATGCCGAGGTCTATCTCGAGCACCAGATCGCGATCAAGGAGGCGGCGATGCAGCGCGCTTCCGAATGGCTCAATCAGCAGATCACCACCTTGCGCGCGCAGCTTGCCACAGCCGAGGAGAAGATCGGCCGCTACAAGGAGGCGCACGACATCACCTCGACGCATGGCACCGTGACGGCGCAGGAACTGGCGGACATCAACACGCAGCTCATCGCCGCGCATACCGACCTGGTGCAGAAGGAAGCCGCGCTCCACTATGCACGGCAGGTGCTGGCGAGCCCCGACGGCGCGGCCGCCGCCGGGCAGGTGCTTGCCTCGCCGCTCATTCAGCGCCTGCGCGAGCAGGAGGCGGATCTGCTGCGGCAGACCGCCGAGCTATCGACACGCTATCGGCCGGCGCATCCGACGATGATCCGGTTGAAGTCGGAGCTCGACGACGTCCGCCACAAGATCGCCGATGAGGCGAGCCGTCTGGTGCAGGTCATGGCCGATGAGGTGAATGCGGCGGGGACGCGCGAGGAGGCGCTCAAGGAGAACCTCGCCCATCTGGCGCAGGCGACAGCGCGGCAGGAGGACGCCGAGATCGAGCTGAACGAGCTTCAGCGCGAGGCCGATGCCAGCCGGACGCTTTATGAAGCCGTGCTGACGCGCTTCAAGCAGACCTCGGCACAGCAAGAGCTTCAGGTACCGGACGCGCAGATCGTCTCGCGCGCCGACCCCGCGGCCAGCCGTGCCTGGCCGGACCGGCCGCAGCGCTTCGCCATGATGGAGGTCCTGTCGCTGATCCTCGGCATCACCCTCCCCTTCGTCGTCGAGCTGCTCGACCCGAGCTTCCGGCGGCCGGAGGACATCGAGGCCGCGACGGGCCTGCCTGCGCTCGGCGTCCTGCCGGAAGTGGAGCTGAGGCGCGATGGCCAGCCCGGCGAGCGCGCCGAGACCTGGCTCGCCGAGGCGATGCGCGGCATCCGCAGCGGGCTTCGCATGGCGCAGGGCGGCGTTCCCAGCGGCGTCCTGCTGATAACCTCGACCGGCGAGGGCGAGGGCAAGAGCTTTTTCGCCACGACGCTGGGGCGCAGCGTGATACGCGCACGCCTCAAATGCCTGATCATCGACTGCCATTTCCAGCGACCCGCACTCGACAAGGTGCTGGCGCCGACGCCCGCGCAGGGCCTGCCCGCCGGCAGCTACCCCCAGATCCAGGTCGACAAGACGTCGGGCCTCCACTACGTGAGCGCGCCCGCCCCCGAGCAGCGGCGCCTCTTCCGCTCCCAGGATCTTTTCGAATCCGCAGAGATGCGCGAGTACATCCAGCGCATGAGGGGGCATTACGATCTCATCATTCTCGACGCGCCGCCAGCGCCGGCGACCGCCGATCTCGCGGCACTCGGCCGCCTCGCCGACGCCGCCCTCTTCCTTGTGCGCTGGGGCCGGACGCCGCGGCAGCGGGCAATAAAGGCCGTGCAGCAGCTGCGGGAGCGTGGCGTCGGCATCGCCGGCGTCGTGTTGTCGCGCGTCGAGCTGCGGCGCTTCGCGCTTTACGGCCAGGCCGACAGCGTGCGCTATCTCAAGAGCACCCCCGCACCGGCGCGCGGGGCACGCTAAGGAAGCCCGACCCGGCGCCAGCTCCCGCGGGGAGAATCGTGATTCACTGGTGTACAACACTGACTCTTTTTTCGGGTGATTCACTGACTCACGCTGAGACGCGTATCGCAGCCGGAACAATGGGTTGCGTCACGATCTCTATTCACGATGTCAAAGACCGGATGCACGGCCGACCGAGGCGGCTTGAAGGGGGATAAGGGGATCGAAGGAGATGAGGGGGATCGATTGGTTTGGGCTTCGCCCTCCTCATCTCCCTTAATCCCCCTATCCCCCTCTTCATCCGCCAGCGACGGGCCTCCGCCTGCGGGGGGTGTCGCTCACAATGTCAAAGAGCGGTGTCGGGAGATGCTACCACGGGAACCCTCAGCGCGCCGGGCGGGGGGAGAGCGGGGCGAAGGCGAGCGCGAGCCAGCGGCAATGAAGGCGACGCCGCCGATCGGCGAGCCGCGCGAGGAAGAGCGGGGCGCCGAGGGCATCGCGACGCGTCGCCTGTGTAGCGTGGAGCTTTACCACGTCAAAAAGCGAAGATGGACAATGGTCTCTTTTTACCCATCGCCCCCATTCATTTGTCAGGAAGCGAAGCTGATGGGTTCGAGTAATTAGTCGAGATCGAAGAAATTCGACTCAAATTTTCCGAAATACTTCTGTAACTTTTCGTTAACTCGGTTGCATTAACTACTGCGATCCGATATCTGTTGTGTCCCGCGATCCAGGCAGGTTTCAGGGGCAAACTTGCCACGGTCAGGCATGGCCGGTTCAACGATCGTAGCATACCGGGAATTGGCAGCACCTTCGACCATGGCGGACCCAGCAGAGAAAATCTATTTCCGCAACCCTACCGGGGCTGCGTCGACGGAGGCGCCGCACCGGCCGACGCCGGTTTCGCCAGAGGTGGTGAGCGGCAGCGTCAAGCTCATCGATTTCTGCCTCATCCTCCTCGCCTCGGTCCTCTGCTTCGCCGGCTATCTCGCCAGCGACGGCGAGGGCGTCTCGGCGATCGACCGCTATGCTCTCACCACCCTGCTTGGCAGCGTTCTCTTCGTCATCGGCTTTCAGCGGCTCAACGGCTATGAGCTGAAGCGGCTCGCGGCGCTGCGTTGGCAGGCGACGCGGATCGCGGCCATCTGGGGCGCCACCGTCGCCGCCATGCTGCTGGTCGCCTTCGCGACCAAGGCATCGACCATCTATTCGCGCGGCTGGGCGCTGAGCTGGGTCGCGCTGTCCTTCGGCTTCCTGCTGCTGGAGCGCGGCGCGCTCGATCTCGCCATCCGCCGCTGGACGCGCCGGGGGCGGCTCGCGCGCAACATCGCAGTGGTCGGCGCCGGCGCGCCGGGCGAGCAGCTCATCGACAAGCTCCAGCGGTCGAACGATGCCAGCATCAATCTTCTCGGCATTTTCGACGACCGCCGGACACGGGTCGCACCCGAGATCGGCGGCATCACGGTGATGGGCACGACCGACGATCTGCTGCGCTTTGCCCGCGAGGTGCCGCTCGACGAAGTGATCGTGGCGCTGCCGCTCAATGCCGAGCAGCGCCTCAAGACGCTGTTCCTGAAGCTGCGCCAGCTGCCGGCCGATCTGCGCCTCAGCGCCGAGCCGATCGCCGACGCCTTTCCCATCCTCGGCGTCAGCGCCCTGGGCGGCGTGCCGATGCTCGAAATCGTCGATCGCCCGCTGAAGCATTGGAACGCGGTCGTAAAATGGATCGAGGATACGGTCCTTGGCGCCGTGCTGCTGGCGCTGCTGGCGCCGGTGATGGCGATCGTCGCCCTCCTCATCAAGCTCGACACCCGCGGTCCCGTGTTCTTCGCGCAGGAGCGCTTCGGTTACAACAACCGCGTCATTCGCGTGCTGAAGTTCCGCAGCATGCATGTCGAGCGCAGCGATCCCACGGGCGCGCAGCGGACCGTAAGGGACGATCCGCGCGTCACCGCGGTCGGCCGCGTGCTGCGCCGCTTCAGCCTCGATGAGCTGCCGCAGATCATCAATGTCGTGCGCGGCGAGATGTCCCTGGTGGGCCCGCGTCCGCACGCGATCATGATGAAGGCCGGCGACCGGCTCTATTACGACGCGGTCGAGGATTATCTCACACGCCACCGGGTGAAGCCCGGCATCACCGGCTGGGCGCAGGTGAACGGCCTGCGCGGCGAGATCGACACGCTGGAGAAGGCGCGGCAGCGCGTCGTCTACGATCT
>DASQSR010000204.1:0-16372 GCA_035642295.1 Allostellaceae bacterium
GGCTCCAGCCGCGGCTTCAGCAGCACGAACTGGCCATAGCGGCGGACGATGAAGTCGATGGCCTGCCGATCGCTGTCGCCGGCGGCGATGCGCTGGCGCAGCAGCACGCGGAGATCATGGGCGAGCGGCGCGGCGCTCTCGTCGATGGTCTCGTTCTGGCAGACGACGCAGCGCAGCTCCTCGCTGATCGCGCGCGCGCGCGCCTCGAGCGCCGGGTCGGCGAGGCGCTCGCTGGGCTCGACCGCCCGTGCCGCGCCGGCGAGCAGCACCAGGAAAAGCGCCAGCAGCGCCGCCCGCCTCATGACGCCCCGAGCCGCTTCAACCGCGGCAGCAGGTCGTGCTCCAGCGCGTCGGCGGTGATGGGGCCGACGAAGCGGAAGCGGATATGCCCGCTCTTGTCGATGAGATAGGTCTCGGGCACGCCGTAGACGCCGAAATCGATCGCGGTGCGGCCGCTCTCGTCGAGCCCGATGCGGCGATAGGGATCGCCGAGCTGGTCGAGGAAGCGCTTGGCGTCTTCGGGCTTGTCCTTGTAGGCGATGCCATAGACCGGGACATGCTCCTGCTCGGAGAGGCGCAGCAGCAGCGGCTGCTCGGCGCGGCAGGGGATGCACCACGAGGCGAAGAAGTTGATGATCGCCACCTGGCCCTTGATGGCGTCGCGCGACAGCCCCGGCGCGCCGTCGAAGCCGCCGAGGGCGAAGGGCGGCGCCGGCTTGTCGATGAGCGCCGAAGGCAGCAGCGAGGGATCGCGCCCCGACCGCAGAACGACGCCGAAATACCCGGCCAGCACCAGGAAGAGCAGCGCCGGCAGGAGGTAGAGCGCGCGCTTCATCGCGCTCACTCCGCCGGCTGTGCGGCGCGCGGCGCGCGGGCGCGGGCGGCGATGCCGATGCGCCAGCGCCGGTCGCTGAGGCTGACGGCGCCGCCAAACGCCATGAACCACGCGCCCATCCAGATCCACGGCACCAGCGGCTTCCAATAGAGGCGCAGGGTCCAGCCGCCTTTGCCGTCGCCATCGCCGAGCGCGGCGTAGAGATCGGCGAGGAGGTTGGTGTGGATCGCGGTGACGCTGGTGGTCATGCCCTGCTGCGCGAAGGAGCGCTGCTCGGGATGCATCTCGGCGATGACCTCGTTGCCGCGGCGCACGGTGATGTCGGCGCGCTCGGCGGTGAAGTCCGCGCCCGGCAGCGATTCGACGTTGTCGAGGTGGAAGACATAGCCGGCGAGCGCCACCTCGCCGCCGGGACGGACGATCTGGATTTGCTCCTGCTGCCAGGCCGAGGCGGAGATGCCGGCGACGGTGACGGCGAGGCCGAGATGCGCCAGCGTCATGCCATGCGCCGCCCGCGGCATGGCGCGCGCGCGCCGCCAGCTGTCGGCGAGCGGCGCGCGCAGCAGCCGTACCCGCTCGGCCCATTCGGTGAGGGCGCCGAGGAACACCCAGGCGGCAAGGCCGAGGCCGAGCACCGCCAGCACCGGTCCGCCCTGCGTGACGTAGAGTCCGGCGAGGATCACCACCACCGTTCCGGCCAGCCCCAGCCACAGCCGCTGCAGTGCGCCGGCGAGATCGCCGCGCTTCCAGGCGAGCAGCGGACCCGCCGCCACCGCGATCAGCATCGGCACCATCAGCGGCACGAAGGTGCGGTTGAAGAAGGGAAAGCCCACCGACAGCTTCGGCCCGCCGACGGCGTCGGAGAAGAGCGGATAGAGCGTGCCGAGGAACACGGTGGCGCAGCCGGTGCAGAGCAGCAGGTTGTTGAGCACCAGCGCGCCTTCGCGCGAGATCGGCGCGAACAGGCCGCCGCCTTTGAGCTGCGGTGCGCGCCAGGCATAGAGCCCGAGCGAGCCGCCGATCGCGACCAGCAGCAGCAGCAGGATGAAGGCGCCGCGCCGCGGATCGACGGCGAAGGCGTGCACCGAGGTGAGCACGCCCGAGCGCACCAGGAAGGTCCCGACCAGCGACAGCGAGAAGGTGATGATGGCGAGCAGGACGGTCCAGCTCTTCAGCGTGTCGCGCTTCTCGACGACGATCGCCGAGTGCAGCAGCGCCGTGCCGACCAGCCACGGCATGAACGAGGCGTTCTCGACGGGATCCCAGAACCACCAGCCGCCCCAGCCCAGCGTGTAGTAGGACCACCAGCTGCCCATGGCGATGCCGATGGTGAGCGTGCACCAGGAGGCGAGCGTCCAGGGCCTGACCCAGCGCGCCCAGGCGGCATCGACGCGCCCCTCGATGAGCGCCGCCACGGCAAAGGAGAAGGCGATGGAGAAGCCGACATAGCCGAGATAGAGGAAGGGCGGATGGAAGGCGAGCCCGGGGTCCTGCAGCACCGGGTTGAGGCCTTGCCCCACGAGCGGCGCCGGCACCAGCCGGCGGAACGGGTCCGAGGTCAGCAGGATGAACAGCAGGAAGCCGACGCCGATCATGCCCTGCACCGCCAGCACCCGGGCGCGCAATGCCGGCGGCAGATTGTCGCCGAACCAGGCGAGGGCGGCGCCGAACAGCGACAGGATGAACACCCAGAGGACCATCGAGCCCTCGTGGTTGCCCCAGACGCCGGTGATCTTGTAGAGCAGCGGTTTCGCCACGCTGCTGTTCTCGGCGACGTTCGCCACCGAGAAATCCGAGGTGACATAGGCCTGGATGAGCGCGGCGAAGGCGAAGGCGATCAGCACGAACTGCGCCACCGCCGTGCTCCGCCCCAGCGTCATCCACGCCATGTTGCCGCGCGCCGCGCCGAACAGCGGCACCGTCGCTTGCAGCAGCGCCATCGCCAGCGCGAGGATGAGCGCGTAATGGCCGAGCTCGACGATCATCGCTGCGCCTCGCCCTCCTGCCAGCGTCCGGATTTCTTCAGCGCCTCCACCACCTCGCGCGGCATATAGCGCTCATCGTGCTTGGCCAGCACCGTGTCGGCGCGAAGCGCGCCGTCGCCGTCGAGCTTGCCTTCGACGACGACGCCCTGGCCTTCGCGGAAGAGATCGGGGAGCGCCCCGCTATAGGTCACCGCCACGTCGGACTTGCCGTCGGTGACACGGAATAGGACCGTCTTGCCGTCCGCCTCGTGATGCAGGCTCGCCGCTTCGACGAGGCCGCCGATGCGCAGCCGCCGCCCTTCCGGCACCGGCTTTTCCTTGAGATCGGTCGGGCTGTAGAAGAAGACGAGGTTGTCGCTGAAGGCGCTGAGGACGAGGCCGGTGGCGAGGCCAAGCATGCCCAATCCGGCGAGCACGGCGATGAGGCGCCGCCGCTTTCGCGTCATCGCTCCGTCTCGCGCTGCAGCCGCTCGAGGGCGCGGCGCGCGCGGCGGTAGGCGCCGATGCTCCACAGCGCGAGCCCGCCCAGCACCGCCAGGGTGACGCCATAAGCGGGCCAGACATAGGCGGCATAGCCGCCCATGGCGAGATAGCTCATGACCGCCGGGCTCACGGCAGCGCCGTTCCCGGCCGCGCCAGCAGGTCGGTCTCGCGCTCGAGCTCGGCGACGCGGAGCGCCCGGAGCTTCGCCACGATCAGCGCCGTGCGCATGCGGATCATCAGCAAGGTCGCGAACAGCACGGTGTAGCCCAGCGCCATGACCAGCAGCGGCCACAGCATCGACGCCGCGATGGTGGGCCCGCCCAGGCGAAAGACGCTCGCCGGCTGGTGCAGCGTGTTCCACCAGTCGACCGAGAATTTGATGATCGGCAGGTTGACGACGCCGACCAGCGCCAGCACCGCGCCGGCGCGCGCACCGCGGCCGGGCTCGTCGAACGCATTCACCAGCGCGATATAGCCGAGATAGAGGAAGAACAGCACCAGCACCGAGGTGAGCCGCGCATCCCACACCCACCAGGTGCCCCACATCCGCTCCCCCCACAGCGAGCCGGTGACGAGGCAGAGGAGGGTGAAGCCGGCGCCGAGGGGCGCCGCGCTCTGCGCCGCGATGTCGGCGAGGGGATGGCGCCAGATGAGGGCGACGGCGCTCATCAGCGCCACCAGCCCATAGACGAAGCTCGCCATCCAGGCGGCGGGCACATGCACATACATGATGCGCACCGCCTCGCCCTGCTGATAGTCGGGCGGCGCGACGAAGAGCGCGAGAAAGACGCCAAGGCCGAGCAGCAGCGCCGATGCCGTCGCGGTCCAGGGCAGTAGCGCGGCGCTGAGGCGCGTGAAGCGGGCGGGGTTGGCGAAGCGATGCATCGGTCCCTGGTACTGAGTTCCTGACCCGTCAGCCTTGATCTGGCGCAATGATCGCGTGCAGTTCCCGTCGTGTCGCGTGAAATTGCTGCAACCTTCACTACTCCAGCGCCTGGCGCAGGGCGGCGGCGGCGGCGAGCGGCGCCAGCGGCAGCGCCCCGGCGAGGAAGGCGCCGAGCAGCAGCAGGTGCGGCCGGGCGGAAAACCCGCCGATGCTCGCCTCCACCGCGGCGACGCCGAAGATCAGGATCGGGATATAGAGCGGCAGGACGAGCAGCGACAAGAGGACGCCGCCGCGCCGCGCGCCGAGGCTGAGCGCCGCGCCGATGGCGCCGACGAGGCTGAGGCTCGGCGTTCCCACCAGGAGGCTCAGCACCAGCACGCCATAGCCGGCGGGCTCCAGATGCAGCAACAGGCCGAGCAGCGGTGCGACCAGGGTCAGCGGCAGGCCCGTCACCAGCCAATGGGCGAGGCACTTCGCCAGCACCTGCGCCTCCAGCGGCAGCGGCATCAGCGCCAGCGCCTCGAGGCTGCCATCCTCCCAATCCGCCTGGAACAGCCGCTCCAGCGAGAGCAGCGCCGCCAGCAGCGCCGTCACCCACAGAATGCCGGCGGCGATCCGCGTCAGCAGCGCCGGCTCCGGGCCGACGCCGAAGGGAAACAGCACGATGGTGAGGACGAAGAACCCCACCACCATCGCCGTGTCGCCCCCCTGGCGCAGCGCCAGGCGCAGGTCGCGCGCCGCCAGCAGCCGGAAGGCGCTCATCGCCGGGCGAGCCCCGCCATCGACAGCGCCTCGGCGTCCTCGAGCGCCAGCGGCGCATGCGTCGACAGCACGACCGCGCCGCCGCTCTCGCGCTGCGCCTTCACCGCCGCGAGGAGATCGCCGAGCGCTTCGGCGTCGAGGCCGTTGCTGGGCTCGTCCAGCAGCCACAGCGGCGCCGGGCTGGCGATGAGCCGCGCCAGGGCCAGGCGCCGGCGCTGGCCGGCCGAGAGCAGCCGGCAGGGCCAGTCGGCGAAGGGATTGAGGCGAAAGCGTTCGAGCCCGGCCGCGACCGCCCCTCCGCCATGCATCCCGGCCCAGAAGGCCAGGCTCTCACGCACGCTCAGCACCGGCTTCACCGCGTCCTGGTGGCCGATGAAATGGAGCCGGGCGCGGTGCGCGGCCGGGTCCTCGGCGATGGCGACGCCGTCCCAGGCGAGGAGCCCCGCTTCCGGCCGCGCGAGCCCCGCCATCAGCCGCAACAGGCTCGACTTGCCGCTGCCGTTGGGGCCGGTGAGCACCAGGGCGCCGCCGGGCGGCAGGGTGAAGTCGAGCCGGGCGAAGACGAGCCGCTCGCCGCGGCGGCAAGCGAGCCCGCGTCCGGCAAAGCCGCGCGACGGCAGGGAAGGCGAAAGGGCGGGCATGCCGGGGCCGGATCATGCCACTTCGCGCCGCCCACTTCCTGAAAAAATGACGGCCCCGGCAGGGGGAGGGAGCCGGGGCCGTCTCTTTGTGCGGTCGGGGGGTGACCGCTTGCGAAGAACGGAGACGAGCCGATTTCGTCTCTCGCCCCTGTAAGAGACACCGGGAATGCGACCCCAATTCGATTGAATCGTGGCGAAAAGGTGATTTCTCCGCCGGCGCGCCGCTACCGCCGCGCGCTCGGCATCACGTTTCCGTCATCGCGGTGTGGCATCGAAGGTTTTTTCGGCCGCTCCAGCGACAGCGCTGGGGCCTGTAAAAAACTCAACACCCGCTTGATTTTCAATGGTATGTCCCGCTTGAAGCTTGAGGCGAAACGCCGTTCACCCTGCCGGGGCGCGGTCCTCGATCTCGGCGGCGACATCGTCGCAGATTTCGGCGAGCTCGCTGAGCTCGGCCTTCAGCGACGGATCGCCGGTCGTCTCCGCGTGCTGACGGAACTTCGCGCTCTGCGCGCGCCAAAACGCCGCGTCCTCCATGGCGTCTCTCCCGCGGGCTCTCGGCAACCTTATCACGCCTGCCGGCGCGATCCTACGCTTGCTTCCGAAACATCGCCGGCCGCGGCTGCGCTACAGGAGAGGGACACCGACTGCGATGAAGGAAGGAGGCTCTCTCATGCTGACGCTCGCGATTCGCTACACGCTCGCCGCCGGAAAGCTCGCCGAATTCGAGGCCTATGCGCGCGAGGTGCCCGCCCATGCGGTACGCTGCGGCGCGCTCGGCGCGCACTACTACCTGCCGACGAAGTTTGCCGGCCCCACCAACGCCGCGCTCGCGCTCATCGATTTCGACAGCCTCGCCGCCTATGAGCGCTATCGCGAGCGCCTCGCGCGCGACCCCGCTGCCGCCGAGGTGCTGCGCCGGGTCGAGGCCGCCGGTGCCGTGCTGGTCGAGGATCGTGTCATCCTGAACCGCGTCGCTTCGGCCGCCGCGTAGCGTGCGATCGATTTGAAGGGAAGCGCTGTCGCTTCTCATGAATCGCACTCTAATTCGCCAATAAGTCGCGCGGCAAAGCGGCGCCTTGCCGCCGCCGCTGCCGGCCGGTATCTCTCCGGGGATCGACGGCAGTTCTCCGGAGGCGAGGGATGCGCCCCAACGGCTGGTTCGTCCTGCTCGCGCTGCTGGCGGCGACGCCGGCTTCCGCTCAGACTGCGGGCGGTGCGCCGCCGCCGGCTTCGCCTGCGGCTCCCTCCGACTCCGACAGCAAGCTGCCGCTCGCGGCCATGCGCCACGAGCAACCCCGCCGTGACGCGGTCGAAGAGCGCGAGCGCGCGCTCGAGGCGCCGGGCGCGCAGAAGGCGCAGCAGCGCGAAGATCGCCAAGAGGATCAGCTCTACGACGACATCATGCGTCAGAGCGCGCCGCGCGCCACGGGAGAGGGGCAATAGCCAGGGCCGCCCGGGCCTCTCTTGATCTCGGCCCGCGGAAGCTGTAGCAGCAGCCAAAACCCCCGCTCTTCGAGGAGCCGCCCCCCATGTCCGTCACCGGTCATGATTCACTGAAAGCCCGCCGCACGCTCAAGGTCGATGGCAAGGACTACGATTATTTCAGCCTCGAGGCGGCGGCACAGGCGGCGGGGCTCGGCGATATCGCGCGTCTGCCCTACTCGATGAAGGTGCTGCTCGAGAATCTCGTGCGGCTGGAGAACGGCCGCACCGTTACCCTCGACGATATCAAGGCCGTGGCGGAATGGCTCAAGACCCGCCACTCGGAGCGCGAGATCGCCTTCCGCCCGGCGCGCGTGCTGATGCAGGACTTCACCGGCGTCCCCGCCGTGGTCGATCTCGCGGCGATGCGCCAGGCGATGGCAAAGCTCGGCGGCGATCCCAAGCGCATCAACCCGCTCTCGCCGGTCGATCTCGTCATCGACCACTCCGTGATGGTCGATGTCTTCGGCTCGGCCAAGGCGTTCGGCGAAAACGTCAAGCACGAGTTCGAGCGCAACGGCGAGCGCTACGCCTTCCTCAAATGGGGACAGGAAGCGTTCGACAATTTCCGCGTCGTGCCGCCCGGCACCGGCATCTGCCATCAGGTCAATCTCGAATACCTGGCGCAGACGGTGTGGACCACCGAGGAAGGCGGGCGCACGATCGCCTATCCCGACACGCTGGTCGGCACCGACAGCCACACCACCATGGTCAACGGCCTCGCCGTGCTCGGCTGGGGCGTCGGCGGCATCGAGGCCGAGGCCGCCATGCTCGGCCAGCCGATCTCGATGGTGCTGCCCGAGGTGGTGGGCTTCAAGCTCTCCGGCCGGCTGCCCGAAGGCGCCACCGCCACCGACCTCGTCCTCACCGTCACGCAGATGCTGCGCAAGAAGGGCGTTGTCGGCCGCTTCGTCGAGTTCTACGGGCCCGGCCTTTCCCACATGGCGCTCGCCGACCGCGCCACCATCGGCAACATGGCGCCGGAATACGGCGCCACCTGCGGCTTCTTCCCCGTCGACAAGGTGACGCTCGACTACCTCGCCTTCACCGGCCGCGACACAAGACGCGTCAAGCTCGTCGAGGCCTACGCCAAGGCGCAGGGGCTATGGCGCGACGAGACGACGCCTGATCCCGTCTTCACCGACACGCTGGAGCTCGATCTCGGCGCCGTCGAGCCGTCGCTCGCCGGGCCGCGGCGGCCGCAGGACCGCGTACCGCTCCCCGGCGTTGCCACCGCGTTTGCCGGCGAGCTGCCGAAGCTTGCCCCCGGCGCCAAGCCCGGCCGCTCGGTGCCGGTCGCCGGCAGCAATTACGACCTCAAGGATGGCGCGGTGGTGATCGCCGCCATCACCAGCTGCACCAACACCTCCAATCCCAGCGTGATGCTCGCCGCCGGCCTCCTCGCGCGCAACGCCTTGCAGCGCGGCCTCAAGGTGAAGCCCTGGGTCAAGACCTCGCTGGCACCGGGCAGCCAGGTCGTCTCCGACTATTACGCCGCCGCCGGGCTGCAGCAGGACCTCGACGCCCTCGGCTTCAACCTCGTCGGCTATGGCTGCACCACCTGCATCGGCAATTCCGGCCCGCTGCCCGAGCCCATCGCCGACGCGGTGGAGAAGGGCGATCTCGTCGTCGCCGCGGTGCTTTCCGGCAACCGCAATTTCGAAGGCCGCATCAACCCCTATGTGCGCGCCAACTACCTCGCCTCGCCGCCCCTCGTCGTCGCCTATGCCCTCGCCGGCAGCATGACCCTCGATCTCTCGCGCGAGCCGCTGGGCGAGGGCAGCGACGGCAAGCCGGTCTATCTCCGCGACATCTGGCCCTCGACCCAGGACGTGCAGGAGACGATCCGCAAGGCGCTCAGCCCCGACATGTTCCGCCGCCGCTACGGCAACGTGTTTCAGGGTCCGGCGGAATGGCAGAAGGTGCAGGTCGCGCGCAGCGAGACCTACACCTGGGATCCCGGCTCGACCTATATCGCCCATCCGCCTTATTTCGACGACATGCCGAAGGAGCCCGCGCCGCTCACCGATGTGAGCCTCGCCCGCCCGCTCGCCATCCTCGCCGACAGCATCACCACCGATCACATCTCGCCCGCCGGCTCGATCAAGAAGGACAGCCCCGCCGGCGAGTACCTGATGGGCTTCCAGGTCCGGCCGGCCGACTTCAACTCCTACGGCGCGCGGCGCGGCAATCACGAGGTGATGATGCGCGGCACCTTCGCCAATATCCGCATCCGCAACGAGATCGTGCCGGGCGTCGAAGGCGGCATGACCAAGCATCTGCCCGACGGCGACGTGATGCCGATCTACGACGCCGCCATGCGCTATCAGAAAGAGGGCGTGCCGCTCGTCATCATCGCCGGCAAGGAATACGGCACCGGCTCGTCGCGCGACTGGGCGGCGAAGGGGACGCGCCTCTTGGGTGTCCGCGCCGTCATCGCCGAGAGCTTTGAGCGCATCCACCGCTCGAACCTCGTCGGCATGGGCGTACTGCCGCTGCAGTTCAAGGAAGGCAGCGACCGCAAGACGCTGAAGCTCGACGGCAGCGAGCGCTTCGACATTCTCGGCATCGCCTCGGGCTTGAAGCCGCGCATCGACCTCGCCTGCCGCATCCACCGTGCCTCCGGCGCGGTCGAGACCCTCTCGCTGCTCTGCCGCATCGACACGCTCGACGAGCTCGAATACTTCCGCCACGGCGGCATCCTGCAATACGTCCTGCGCCACATGGTGAAAGCGGCGTAGCGGGCTCGCCCCACCTCACCCTCCCATCGCTCGCGCGACGGGGCCCTCCCTCTCCGCCCCTCAGGGGCGGAGAGGGTTGGGGTGAGGTGGGGTGCGAGACGATGGCGTGCTGGCCCTAAATTACTTGCTACCGCCGCTACTGCGCCCCCTTCATCGGCCATTGCAGCGGCGCCAGCGCCGCTGCCTTCGGCCACACCGTGACGTACTGCTTGCCCTGCAGCTGGATGAGGGCGGTCGCGGCCTCGATGTTCTGCCCGCTGGCGTCGAACTTGACGCCGCGATAGTCCATCATCAGCTGCGCCGGCTTCAGGTCCGTCTGCTGCAGCGCCTTCTGGATTTTCGCGGGATCGGTCGAGCCGGCGCGGTCGATCGCGTCCGCCAGCACGAAGAACCCCTCCATGTCGCGCCCGCTGGTATCGTCCAGGTCGCGGCCGGTCTTGGCCTTGTACATCTCGTCGATGGCATAGGTGGCGCTGCCCGGCTTGCCGACGACCCAGGCGCTGCGGTTCATCACGCCCTGGACGATATCGGCGACCGCGGGAATGAACGAGGGATCGGAGAAGCCGCTGTCGTCGCCGATGATCATCTGCGGCAGGTACTGCAGATTGTGCATCGTCTTCATGTAGAGGATGGCATCGGCGGTGTAGCTGACGAAGATCACGGCATCCGGCGCGAGGCCCTTCAGCTGCAGCACCTGGGCCGAGACGTCGCTCGAGCTGGCGCTGTAGGGAATGCGCGTCGCCACCTTCACCCCATGCTGCTTGGCCGCCGCTTCGATCGCGTCGCCGACCGAGGTGCCGTAATCGGTGTTCTCGTTGACGATGCCGATGCTGCGGACCTCGTGTCCCCCGCGCTTCATGTCGGCGAAGAAGCGCATATAGGCCTCGGCATAGTCGGGGGCGATCGGCGTCACCCGGAACACCCAATGGAAGCCGCGGCCGGTGATGTTCGCGGCGGCGGAATCGCCGACGACGAAGGGAATGCCATAGCGCTCGGCGGCGGCGGTCGCGGTGAAGGTCACCGAGGACTGATAGGCGCCGAACAGCGCCGCCACTTTTTCATTGGTGATGAGGCGCAGCGCCTGGCTCTGTCCCACCGACGGGTTGCCTTGGTGATCGACGAAGATGGGGTCGATCTTGGCGCCGCCGAGATGGGGAAGCCCTGCGCTCGCCGCCAGCGGCAGGCTCGCCATTTCGGGATGGGCGCTGTTGATGATCTCGGTCGCGACCTCGATCGCCGCCTTCGCCGCCTGGCCCGCCGCCGCCGCATTGCCGGTCAGCGGCAGCAAGACGCCGATCTTGACCGCGTCCGCCGCCATCGCCGGCCGTGCCAGTGCCGCGGCCAGGACCGCCGCGGCGAGAATGTGCCCACGCTTCATTCGTTGTCTCCTCCCCTTGCCCGGCATGCTGCGCTGCCGCTGGCGGCGGCGATCTTACGCGGAACCAGCGGCTTTCCGCCACCCGTGCCCTGAGCCGGTGTGCGGGGCGCGCCGGCGCGCTGCCTTCACTCCATTGTGATGGGCGATCGGGCTGGCGTCGGCCCGGCGCGCACCCCATCATGATCGGATGCTCAATTCGCCCCGCTTCATAGGCCGAGCCCTCGTTCTCGCATTGCTCGCGCTGACGCTCGGACCGCTTCCCGCAGCGCGCGCAACGGGCGCATCGCCGGTCGTGGTCGAGCTCTTCACCTCGCAAGGCTGCAGCTCCTGCCCGCCGGCCGACGCCTATCTCGGCGAGCTGGCGCAGCGGCCCGACGTGCTCGCGCTCTCCTTCCACATCGATTACTGGAACTACATCGGCTGGCCCGATCCCTTCGCCACCAACTTCGCCACGGCGCGACAGCACGCCTACGCCCGGCAGCTCAACATGCGCTACGTCTATACGCCGCAGATGGTGGTGAACGGCACGACCGAAGGCGTCGGCTCCGAGCGCACCACCATCGCCGGCATGATCAACGCGGCGGAGCAGGACAAGACGCGCCATCCGCGGGTGACGCTGCGGCGCAATGCCGATGGCAGCCTCGCCATCCATGTCGATGCCGGCACCGCCGCGGCGCCGGTGACGGTCTGGCTCGCCGGCTTCGACGGCGAGCACACCACGCGCGTGCTGCGCGGCGAGAACGCGGGCGCGACGCTCAAGGATTATCAGGTGGTGCGCAGCTGGGCCTCGCTCGGCGTCTGGCAGGGCGCCGCGCTCGATCTCACCGTCCCCGCCGACAAGCTCGGCGGCGATGGCGGCGTCGCCGTGCTGCTGCAGGAGAACGGCGTCGGCCGCATCATCGGCGCCGCCCAGCTGAAGCCGCCGACGAGCTGACAACACAATCGCAAGATCAGGACGCTCCCCACCTCACCCCAGCCCTCTCCGCCCCAATGGGGCGCAGAGGGAGGGACCCGTCGCGTAAGCGACGGGAGGGTGAGGTGGGGCGCGCCGCTTCTCGCTGCCGCAAGTCGAGATTAAGCCGCCAGCCCCTTCTCCAGCACCGCAGCAAGCCGGCGGGCGAAGGCGGCAGGGTCGGGGAGCTGCTCGCCTTCGAGGATGCGCGCCTGGTCGAGCAGCAGCCAGGCGAAATCGCCGAGCGCTTCGGCGGCGCCTGCCTTCCCCACCATGCCGGCAAGCCGGACGATCAGCGGATGGCGCGGATTGATCTCGAGGATCCGCTTGGCCGTCGCCGCCAGCTGGCGATGCTGCTTCAACAGGCGCTCCAGATGCATGTCGAGATCGCCTTCGTCGGCGACGAGGCAGACGGCGCTGTCGGTGAGCCGGTCGGAGCTGCGCACATCCTTCACCGCGTCGCCCAGCGACAGCTTCAGCAGCGCGACGAGGCTCGCGAGCGAAGCTTCCGGCGCTGCCGGCGTCGCCGCCGCTTCCTTCGTCTCGCCCTCGATCTTGCCGAGATCGGCGGCGCCGCGCGTCACCGATTTCAGCGGATGGTCCTTGACGCTGCCGACCGCCGGCATCCAGAACTCGTCGATCGCATCGGTGAGCAGCAGCACCTCGATGCCCTTGGCGCGATAGCCTTCGAGCTGCGGGCTCTTGGCAAGGAGATCGAGGCTGTCGCCGGTGATGGTGTAGATCGCCTCCTGCCCCGGCTTCATCCGCGCGACGTAGTCGTCGAAGGAGACGAGGGCGTCGCCCGCCGTGCTGCGGAAGCGCATCAGCGGCAGCAGCTGCTCCTGGTTGTCGTGATCCTCGTAGAGGCCCTCCTTGAGCACGGCGCCGAAATTCTCCCAGAATTTCGCATAGTCCTCGGTTGTCTCCTTCGCCTTGCGCGTGAGTTCGCCGAGCACGCGCTTGGTGATCTGGCCGCGCATCTTGGCCAGCATCGGATTGAGCTGCAGCATCTCGCGGCTGACATTGAGCGGGAGGTCCTCGCTGTCGACGATGCCGCGCAGGAAGCGGAGATAGGCGGGCAGCAGCTCCGGGCAGTCGTCGGTGATGAAGACGCGGCGGACATAGAGCTTGACGCGCGGCTTGCGCTGGGGATCGAAGAGGTCGAACGGCTTCGTCCCCGGCACGAACAGCAAGGTCGTGTACTCGAAGGTGCCCTCGGCCTTGTTGTGCAGCGTCAGCCACGGCTCGTCGAAGCTGTGCGCCACGTGGTGATAGAACTCCTTGTACTGCTCGGCGGTGATCTCGGCCTTGGGCCGCGTCCACAGCGCCGCGGCGGTGTTGAGCGTCTCTTCCTTGCCGCCTTCGGCGAGCACGATCGGCAGGGCGATATGGTCGGAATAGGTCTTGACGATCTGCTGCAGCCGCGCCTTCTCGAGATACTCCGCCGCGTCCGCCATCAGGTGAAGGGTGATGACCGTGCCGCGCCCCGGCTTCGCCGCCGGCTCGACGGTGAACTCGCCCTTGCCGTCCGAGACCCAGAGCCAGGCCTGGTCCTCGCCCGCTTTGCGCGACAGCACCTCGACCCGGTCGGCGACCATGAAGGCGGAATAGAAGCCGACGCCGAACTGGCCGATGAGCGCCATGTCCTTGCGCTGGTCGCCGGACAGCTCCTGCATGAAATGCGCCGTGCCCGAGCGCGCGATGGTGCCGAGATTCTCGACCAGCTCGTCATGGTTCATGCCGATGCCGTTGTCGGCGATGGCAAGGCGCCGGTTCTCCTTGTCGGGGGTCAGCACCACCTTGAGGGCCGGGTCGTCGGCGATGAGCCGGGGCTCGGTCAGCGCCAGATAGCGCAGCCGGTCGCAGGCATCCGACGCGTTGGAGATCAGCTCGCGCAGGAAGATCTGCTTTTCGCTGTAGAGCGAATGGGCAACAATGTCGAGGAGGCGGCTGACCTCCGCCTGGAAGCTTCTTTTTTCGGTGGACATGGGTTCCGCCGGTCGGGTTGATCGGGCTGGCGCAGACATATGCAAGCCCTCGGCCGGTTGCAAGCCCGGTCCCCCCGCGCCGGCGACGCCCCTCCGCTGCGCGGCGTTAGCGAGGCGCAATGCAACCCCCTGAGCGGAACCCGATGAGCCCAAACCGATGAGTTATGTCCGGAAGGTCCTGCTGCCGGGGGAGCAGGTGGTCTACGAGACCGGGCTTCACCCTATCCTCCTCGCCCGGCCGGTGCTGCTGCTGGTCGCAGCCCTGGTGCCCGCCATCGGCGCCTTCTATGTGCAGGGCGGCGCCCCGCAACTCGCTCTCCTCGCCCTCGCCGCGGCGGTGGCGTTCATCGGCGTCGTCGTCCTGATCGCCGTCCTTCTCCGCCGCGCCGGGACCGAGCTCGCCGTCACCGATCAGCGCGTCGTCTACAAGCGCGGCCTGATCTCCCGCCACACCATCGAGATGAACCGCGGCAAGGTCGAGAGCGTCGATGTCGACCAGAGCCTCTGGGGGCGGCTTTTCGGCTATGGCACGGTGCAAGTCCGCGGCACCGGCGGCTCGCTCGAGCCCATGGCCATGATCCGCGATCCCATTGCCTTGCGCAGCTGCATCACCGCCGAGCCGGTGCGCACGGCCCCGCGGCCCGGCGCCGGCGCTACCGGCTGAACACCGCCTCAGCCCGCCGGCGCCAGGGCGCGGGCGAAATAACGCGTGCCCGCAATCGGGCTCGGGTAATAGGGCGGGATCTCGGCAAAGCCCAGCTTGCGGTAGAGCGCCATCGCCGCCGCCATCGCGGGCAGCGTGTCGAGCCGCATCTCGGCATAGCCCAGCGCGCCCGCCACGGCGATGATCTCCTGCACCAGCGCCTCGCCGAGGCCGACCCCGCGCCCCGCCGGGCGGACGTAGAGCCGCTTCATCTCCGCAATGCGCCGGCCCTCGAGCGGCCGGAGGCCGACGCAGCCCAGGGCCTCGCCCGTTCCGCTTGTCGCCAGCAGCAGCGCCCCGGCCGGTGGCGCATAAAGCCCGGGCAGCGCCGCCAGCTCGGCCGGGAAGCCCTGATAGCCGAGATCGACGCCGAGCCCGGCCGCGTATTCCTGGAACAGCGCCGCCACGGTCGCGATCTCCGCTGCCGTCCGCACCGGGGTGAGATCGAAGGGCTGCATCGCTCTATCTCAGGTTGAGCATCATGCCGATGCCGATCACCAGGAGGACAATGCCGGCGAGCTCGCGCGTCCGCGGCTTCTCCTTGAAGACGTACCACGAGAACAGAAAGGTGAAGACCAGCTCGATGAGGGCGAGGGTCCGGACATAGGCGACGAGCTGGATCGTCATCGCCGTGAACCACAGCGCCGAGCCGGCGACGCCGACCGCGCCGGCCGCCGCCGAGAGCTGCCAGGCGGCGGCGAGCTTCTTGAGCTGCGCCCGCTCGCGGAGGGCGAGATAGCCGAGCAGCAGCGCCGTCTGCAGCAGAGTGGCCCAGAGCAGCGTATAGGCGGCGGACATGAGGAAGCCGGTCTCGCCCAGGGCCAGCGATCCCGCGCGGAAGG
This sequence comes from Allostellaceae bacterium, assembly GCA_035642295.1. Classification (GTDB taxonomy): domain Bacteria; phylum Pseudomonadota; class Alphaproteobacteria; order ATCC43930; family CGMCC-115725; genus DAHUYF01. Next base: position 15,682 of record DASQSR010000204.1, read on the forward strand.
AGACGGCGGCAATGCCGAAGAGCGTGCCCGAGGCAAGGCCGATCAGCGCCGGCCGCTCCAGCCAGCCCAGCACCAACGCCTGCCAGAGCCCGCCGCCTTCGGCGAGCGAGATCAGCATGACGCCGAGCGTGCCGAGCGCGATGGCGGTGGCGCCCCAGGGCGTCACCCGGTCGCCGAGGAAGACGAGGCCGAAGATCGCCGCCTGGATCACTTCCGTCTTGGAATAGGCGACGCCGACGGCGAAGTTGCGGTAAGCGAAGATGTGGATGAGGCAGGAGGTCGCGACGATCTGCGCGACGCCCCCCACCACCACCCAGAAGACAAAGGCGCGGTTGGGCTCCGGCCAGGCCAGACCCGCCAGCCGATGGAGCCCCAGCACATAGAGGATCACCAGGGGGCAGCCGAAGGCAAAGCGCGTGAAGGTCGCGGCATTGGTGCTGAGCCGCGCGCGCAGATGCTTCTGCAGCGCCGTGCGCAGGTTCTGCATAAAGGCGGCCGCCACCGTCAGCGGGATCCAGAGCGAGCTCATCGCTGCAAGGCATAGGCGGAAACCCTTGCCGCCACAATCACCGCCCGGCGCAACCGGCGGTTCTGCCGCACGCGATTGGGCTTGCCTTTGCCGTCGCCGCCCCCAATTCTTTGCTTATGGGCTTGTCGGTTTCCGACCCGCGCATTCTGGCCGTTCTCGGCC
>DASQSR010000205.1:0-21450 GCA_035642295.1 Allostellaceae bacterium
TGCATTTCGAGTATTCGACGACCAGGGGCGTGCCCGGCCGCTAACCGCCTGCCACTTCCTTGAAGCGCCGCAGCGTCTCGATCTGCGCATCGAAGGTCGGGATGCGGTACATCGGATAGAACATCACCATCTCAGCGCCGAGCTGGTGCCAGCCATCCGCCGCTGCGGCCCAGAGCTGCGGATCGGGCTCTTTCATGCGCAGCCACGCCTCGATCCCGAAGGCGGCGGGATCGCGCCCGAATTCCCGGAGATGGCCGCGCAGCGCCGCGAGCTTCGCCGCCGCCTCGTCGCCCGGCGCCATGATCGGCATCCAGCCATCGCCCAGCCGCGCCGCGCGCTTGATCACCTCGTCGGAAGAGCCGCCGAACCAGACCGGGATCGGCCGCTGAACCGGCGGCGGCACGATGCTGACCTCGTGCAGGTCGTGGAAGCGGCCGGCGAAGGTGACGAGATCCTCGCTCCAGAGCCGGCGCAGCACTTCCACCTGCTCGCCCTCGCGCGCGCCGCGCGTCTTCCATTCGGCGCCGAGCGCCTGGTACTCGACATGGTTCCAGCCGACACCGACGCCGAGGCGCAGCCTGCCGCCGCTCAGAATGTCGACCTCGGCGGCCTGCTTGGCGACGACGCCGGTCTGCCGCTGCGGCAGGATGAGGATGCCGCTCGACAAGCCGATCGTCTTGGTCACCGCGGCGAGAAAGGCCAGGGTCGTGAAGGTCTCATGGAAGGGGTCGCGCTCGTTGTAGAGCGGCGTCCAGCCATCGCGCGCCGTGGCGCCGAAGACGTGATCGGGAACTTCGATATAGGCGTAGCCGAGATCCTCGACCGCCTGCGCCCAATCGCGGATTTTGGCGGGATCGCCGCCGATATCGCGGGTCGGAAAGAACGCATTGACACGCATCGGAACCTCCCCTCGAAAGAGCAATGCGCCTTGCTTCTTTTCGGGGGACTGGTCCCCGAGGCGATGGTCGTGCCGTTGCCGCCGCTCTTCCGCAGCAAAGCCTAGAGGGGGTAGGTTCGTGAATGCAAGCGCGGCCGCCGCCGCACCGCGTTCCGCGTCGTCGACGCCGAAGCGTGTCCCCGAACCATAGCAAGGAGGAAGCGATCATGAGCACGCAACCGCCCGCCACGGCCCGCGACAAGGTTCGCACCGTCGCGCCCAAGCTGATCGACCTGACCGAGAAGGTGCTGTTCGGCGATGTCTGGGAGCGGCCCGACCTCAAGAAGCGCGACCGCAGCCTGATCACCGTCGCGGCGCTGGTCGCGCTCAATCGCAGCGAGCAGCTGCGCGGCCATCTCGAGCGCGCCCTCCAGAACGGCGTCACCAAGGACGAGATCGTCGAGCTCATCACCCATCTCGCCTTCTACGCCGGCTGGCCCAACGCGATGACCTCGGCGCTGGTGGCGAAAGAGATCTTCGAGCGCTGAGGCTAATCCCCGGCCGAGCGCTGCGCTGCGGGCTCGGCCGGGACGGCGGTCGCCGCGCCCGGCGCGAGGCTCAGATAGCAGGTGACGGTGGTGCCGCTGCCCGGGCGCGAATCCATCTCCACCGTGCCGCCGTGAAGCTCGATGAAGCTCTTCACCAGCGAGAGGCCCAGCCCCGGCCCCGATTGGCGCGCATTGGGGCTGCCGCGCTCGAACTTCTCGAAGATGCGCGCCTGGTCCTCGCGCGGCACGCCGACGCCGGTATCGGCGACGATCAGCGCGACGCGGTCGGCGGTGCGGCGCGCGGCAAGCGTCACCGTGCCGCCGGGCGGGGTGAATTTGAGCGCGTTGGAGATGAGGTTGAACAGCGCCTGCTTCAGCCGCCGCTCGTCGGCGACGAGCGCGCCGATATCGGTCGGGCAGTCGAATTCGAGCTTCAGGTTCTGCTTGCGCGCGCGCTCGCGCGTCAGCGACAGCACGCTCGACATCAGCGTGTGAATGTCGACGTCCTGCGTCTCGAGCGTCATGTAGCCGGCCTCGATCGTGGCGAGATCGAGGATGTCGTTGATCAGCGACAGCAGCCGGTGCGAGCTGTCGAGGATGCCGCGGCTGTAGTCGAGCTGGCGCGGCGTCAGCTCGCCGAAATACTGGTTGGTCAGGATCTCGGCAAAGCCGATGATGGCGTTCAGCGGCGTGCGCAGCTCGTAGGACACGTTGGCGATGAATTCGCTCTTGAGCCGGCCGGCGGTTTCCAGCGCCTCGTTGCGCTCGCGCAACGCGTGCTCGACCCGGGTCGAATCGGTGACGTCGAGATAGCTCAGCAGCACATTGCCGTCGGGCAGTGGCACGGTCACCGCCTGCAGGATCGAGCCGTCGCGCCGGGCGAGCCGCGTGCTCTCGGCCATGTGCGCGGTGAGGCGCGCGATGATGCGCCGCTTCATCGCCGCCCAGTCGCCGCCGTCGTCGTAGAAGGGGCGCTGCTTCTCGATGATCTCGGAGACGTGCGGCTCGCCCTGGAGATCGGCGGGATCGAGCTGCCACATCTGCGCATAGGCGGGGTTCGACAGCTTGAGCCGGCCGTCGCTGCCGAACACCGCCACCGCCTCGTAGAGATTGTCGAGGGTCTCGCGCTGCACCTCGATCATGGTGTTGTAGGAGCGCTCGAGCGCCAGCTTGTCGGTCACCTCCTCGTAGACGAAGGTGAGGCCGCCGAAGGGATGCGGCGAGACGACGAGGCGCAAGGTGCGCTCGTCCGGCAGGTGCAGCAGCTCCTCCTGCGGCTCGATCAGCGAGGTGAACATGGCGAGCTGCTGGCGCTTGAAGGCGCGGAAGTCGGCGTGCTCGGGAATGCGCCGGCGCTCGCGCAGCCGCTCCAGCACCTCGTCGAGCGTCGGCTCGGTGCCGAGCCAATCCTCCTCGAGCCGCCACAGATTGGCGAAGGCGGTGTTGTGGAAGGTGAGGCGGGTATCGGGGCCGTAGATGGCGATGGCGACGGCGACATTCTCGAGCACATCGGCATGCGCCGCGATGTGGCGCGCCAGCTCCGCCTGGATGTTCTCGAGATCGGTGAAGTCCTGCGCGTAGCCGACGAGCCCGCCGTCGAGCGGCGCTTCGGTGAACTCCATCAGCCGGCGCGAGCCGGCGACGACGATGTGATGGCTCTCCGATTGCGCCACCGCCGAGCTGCGCGCGCGTCCGGCCAGCGCACGCCCGTTCTCGCCGATGACGCCGGCGGCGATCTCGCGCGCTTCGGACAGCGTCGCCGCCACCGGGGCGTCGACGGCGGCGGCATAGGCGCGGTTGCAGTCGACGAGATTCAGGTCGGCGTCGCGGCGCCATACCGGCAGCGGCAGCGCATCGAGCAGGGCGCGCAGCCGGGCGCGCTGCTCGGCAAGCGCCGCACACTCGGCGGCGGCGGCGCGGCGACTCGACTGGTCGAGGAAGGCGACGACGGTCGAGCCGGCGGCGCGGCGTCCCACCGCCTCGAGCTCGGTGCGGCCGTCGGCAAAGGAGACGCTCTGGCGGAACGCCGTGCCGTCGGCGCGCAGTCGCGCCACCGCGGTTTCGAGCTCTGCCCGGACCTTCGCCTCGAGCAGCGCCAGGAGGTCGGCGAAGGAGCGCACGGCGCAATCGTGCAGCGGCCCCAGCGCGCCGGCGACGAAGCGCCCCTCCGGCTCGCCGTCGCGCCAGCGACAGAGACCAAGCGGCAGCACCTCGAGGACGCCGTCGAGCTCGGCGGCGGCCGCGACAACCCCGTCCCGCTCCGCCGCGAGCGCACGCATCCGGCGCCGCTCGCGCATGAAAAGCGCGGCGCCGGCAGCGAGGATCAGGACGAAGGCGCCCCCGCCCAGCGCCGTCCCGGCGAGCGCGCCCGCCGCGGCATGGGCCGTCGCCGGCCACAGCAGCGCCGTCCCGGCAAAGCCGAGCCATGCGATCAGCGGCACCGCTTAACCTCTTGTGTTATCAAACACATCCCCACCGGCGCCGGCGCCTAGCGGACGCCGCTGTGGGCCCGATTATGCCGTGCCGCCGAAGATTTCGCAGGCGAAAAAAATATCAACCGCTCAATAGCGGTAATGTTCGGGCTTGAACGGTCCGGTAACGTCGGCGCCGATATAGGCCGCCTGTTGCGACGTCAACTTGGTGAGCTTGACGCCGAGCTTCTCCAGATGGAGCGCCGCGACCTTCTCGTCGAGGTGCTTGGGGAGCACATAGACCTTGTTCTCGTACTTGCCGGCACTGGTGAAGAGCTCGATCTGCGCCAGCACCTGGTTGGTGAAGGAAGCGCTCATCACGAAGCTCGGATGGCCGGTGGCGCAGCCGAGATTGACGAGACGTCCCTTGGCAAGAACGATGAGGCGCTTGCCGTCGGGAAACACCACCTCGTCGACTTGCGGCTTCACTTCCTCCCATTTGTAGTTGCGCAGCGCCGCGATCTGAATCTCGCTGTCGAAATGGCCGATGTTGCAGACGATGGCGCGATCCTTCATCTGGCGCATGTGATCGAGGGTGATGACGTCGATGTTGCCGGTGGCGGTGACGAAGATGTCGCCCTGCGGCGCCGCCTCTTCCATCGTCACGACCTGATAGCCTTCCATCGCCGCCTGCAGCGCGCAGATCGGGTCGATCTCGGTGACCATGACGCGGGCGCCCTGACCGCGCAGGCTGGCCGCGGAGCCCTTGCCGACATCGCCGAATCCGGCAACCACGGCGATCTTGCCGGCGAGCATCACGTCGGTGGCGCGCTTGATGCCGTCGACGAGGCTCTCACGTACGCCGTAGAGATTGTCGAACTTCGATTTGGTGACGCTGTCGTTGACGTTGATCGCCGGCACCTTGAGCTTGCCGGCCTTCATCATCTCGTAGAGGCGGTGGACGCCCGTCGTCGTCTCTTCGGAGATGCCGCGCACGTCGTTCAGCAGCTCCGGATACTTGTCGTGCAGGATCTTGGTGGCATCGCCGCCGTCATCGAGCACCATGTTGGGCGTCCAGCCGCCGGGACCGCGCAGCGTCTGCTCGATGCACCACTCGTATTCCTCTTCGCTCTCGCCTTTCCAGGCGAAGACGGGAACGCCGCGCGCGGCAATCGCCGCCGCGGCATGATCCTGCGTCGAGAAGATGTTGCACGAGCTCCAGCGCACGCTGGCGCCGAGATCGATCAGCGTCTCGATCAGCACCGCGGTCTGGATCGTCATGTGCAGGCAGCCGGTGATGCGCGCGCCCTTCAGCGGCTTCTTGGCGCCGAATTCCTTGCGCAGCGCCATCAGCCCCGGCATCTCCGTCTCGGCGATGGCGATTTCGCGGCGGCCCCAATCGGCGAGCTTGATATCGGCGACCTTGTAGTCGGCGGCTGCGGCCATCCTCGTGCTCCCTCGAAATCCCCGCGCGGCGTATAGCAAAGCCGCGACGGCGGCGGCAAGGGGAAGAAGCCGTCAGCCGTCAGCTCTCAGCCGTCAGCTATCGGCCGCCGCGAGACAGAATTTCTCCTCGGCAGGGAACCCTGCGGGCACTTTCAAGGCTGTTAACTAACAACCGAGTGCTCAGGCTGACAGCTGAGAGCTGACAGCTTCTCTTCACGTCAACGCGTTGAAGTCGTCGAGCAGGCTGGCGATGCGGGCGTCATCGAGCTGGTCCATGATGGCGCGGGCGCGGCGCGTCGCAGCGACCATGTCGAGCGAGCGGACGCGCTGCTTGACGCGGCCGATCTTGCCCGGCGCCATCGAGAGATCGCGGATGCCAAGGCCGAGCAGCAGCGCGGTGAAGCGCGGATCGCCCGCCATCTCGCCGCAGAGACTGACGCCGATCCGCGCGCGCAGCGCCGCTTCGACCGCGAATTGGATGAGGCGCAGCACCGCCGGATGCAGCGGGTTGTAGAGATGCGCCACCTGCTCGTCGCCGCGATCGATGGCGAGCGTGTACTGAATGAGATCGTTGGTGCCGATGGCGAAGAAGTCGCTCTCGGCCGCGAGCGCGTCGGCGGCGAGCGCCGCGCCGGGAATCTCGATCATCACGCCGACCGGCGGCAGCGGATCGGCGATCTTCGCGCCGCGCCGCTTCAACCGCCGCGCCACCTGCGCCAGCGCCTCGCGCACCTTGCGGATCTCGGCGACGCTCGACACCATCGGCAGCAGGATGCGCACCGGTCCGTCGGCGCCGGCGCGCAGGATCGCGCCGAGCTGCGCGTCGAGCAGCGGCCGCTCCTTGAGCGAAAGGCGGATCGCGCGCAGCCCGAGCGCGGGGTTGGGGCTGGCGCCGCCGATGGTGTCGGCAAGCGGCGCCGCGAGCTTGTCGCCGCCGACATCGAGCGTGCGGATGGTCACCGGGCGCCCGCCCAGGCCGCGCACGAGATCGCGATAGGCTTCGTACTGCTCCTCCTCGCCCGGCAGGTCCTCGCGGTTCATGTAGAGGAACTCGGTGCGTACCAGCCCCAGCCCCTCGGCGCCGGCAGAGTGCGCCTGGTCGAGCTCGCGCGCCAGCTCCAGATTGGCCTCGAGGGTGATCTCGACGCCGTCGCGGGTCACTGCCGGCAGGCGCTTCAGCCGGGCGAGCTGGCGGCCCTGGCGCTCGAGGAGCTCCCGCCGCGCCTCGTAGCGGACAATGGTCTCGCGCTTGGGATTGATGACGACGGTACCCTCGCCGCCGTCGACGATGACCGTGTCGCCGCTCTCGATCTCGGTCAAGAGGCCGGCGACGCCGAGCACGGCGGGGAGCTGCAGTGCCCGCGCCATGATGGCGGTGTGGCTCTCCGGCCCGCCAAGCACCGCGGCGAAGCCGGCGATGCGATGCGGATCCATCAGCGCGGTGTCCGCCGGTGTCAGCTCCTCGGCGAGCACGACAGTGCCTTCGGCGACATGCTGCAGCGCCGCGTAGGGCGCCTTGATCAGGTTGCGGATAAGGCGCACGCCGACGACGCGGATGTCCTCGCCGCGGGCGGCGAGATAGGCATCGCCCATGGCGGCGAAGCTGTCGCCGATCTCGGCGATCTCGGCCTGAACCGCGCGCTCGGCATTGACGCGCTCCTCGCGGATGCGGCGCTCGGCGCCGCGCACCAGGCGCGAATTGGTCAGCATGGCGATATGCGCGTCGAGGAGATATCCCACCTCCTCGGCCGCCGAGTCCGGAAGCGCCGAGGCCTTGCCCTTGAGCTTGCGGAGCTGCTTCAGCGAGGCGCCGAGCGCGGCGGTGAAGCGCTGCAGCTCGCGCTCGACCTGGTCGGCGGGAATGCGGTATTCCGGCACGGCGATGTCGCCGTCATCGCTGACGAAGGCGGGGCCGACGGCGATGCCGGGCGAGACGGCGAGCCCGTGCAGGACGCGCTCGCTCCTGGGCTTGTCCCCGCCGTGCTGCTCACTCCTCATCGAAGCCGCCGGCGATGAGCTCGGCGAGAGCGGTCACGGCGCGCTCGGCCTCGGGGCCGGTGGCGCGCAGCTCGACGGCGGTGCCGGGACCGGCCGCCAGCATCATCAATCCCATGATCGAGCGACCGGAAACGGCCGCGCCGTTCTTCGCCACCATCACTTCGGCATCGAAGGCATAGGCAAGCTTGACGAAACGCGCCGCGGCGCGCGCGTGGAGACCGCGCTTGTTGCGGATGGTGACGGTGCGCCGGATCGGGAGTTCATCGCCCGGTGGCTTGCCGTCGCCGTCGCTCATCCGCGGACGTCGGCCAGGAGCTGCGAGGCGACGTTGATGTATTTCCGCCCCGCCTCCTGCGCGCCCCGCACCGCGTTGGCCAGCGTCTCGCTTTGCCGGAGGCTCGCCAGCTTGATCAGCATCGGCAGATTGATGCCGGCGATGACTTCGATCTTCGCCTTGTCCATGACCGAGATGGCGAGGTTCGACGGCGTCCCGCCGAACATGTCGGTGAGCAGCACGACGCCCTCGCCGGCATCGACCTCGGCCACCGAGCGCAGGATGTCCTGCCGCCGCTTCTCCATGTCGTCGTCCGGACCGATGCAGACCGCGGCGATATTGCGCTGCGGCCCGACGACATGCTCCAGCGCCGCGACGAATTCCGCCGCGAGCCGGCCATGGGTGACAAGAACCATTCCGATCATGCGATGTCCTTTATCGATCCGTCCGCCTCGCCCGGCGACGCGGCGACCATCTTGGCCGACTGGTCGAGATCGCGGTGCCCGATCCCGACCGGCCGGCCCTGCCGGCTGAGCCAGGCGGCGAGGCGTTCGGCAACGTAAACCGAGCGGTGACGGCCGCCGGTGCAGCCGACGGCGATGGTGAGATAGCTTTTGCCTTCGCCCTCGTAGCGCGGCAGCAGCGGCGCGAGCCAGGCGCAGAGGCGATCGAAGAACGGGGCGAAATCGGCGTCGCCTTCGATGAAGGCGCCGACGGCGGTGTCGCGGCCGGTCAGCGGCTTCAGCGCCGGCACGTAATGCGGGTTGCGCAGGAAGCGGACATCGAGCACGAGATCCGCATCACGCGGGAGCCCATGGCGGTAGGAGAAGGACGTCACGAAAATGGTGATGCCGGGCGCGGCATCGGGCGCAAAATGCCCATGGAGCAGCCGTTTCAAATCCCCCGGGCTGAGGGCGCTGGTATCGATAACGAGGTCGGCCCGGTCGCGCAAGGGAGAAAGACGGCGCCGTTCCAGCGCGATCCCGTCGGTCACGGGCCGATCGCCGGCCAGCGGATGGCGCCGCCGCGTCTCGGTATAGCGGCGGACGAGATTGTCGTCCTCGCATTCGAGAAAGACGATCTTGAGCGCGAGCTGATGCTCGCCGGCGAGCCGGTCGAGCGCCGCCAGCAGCGCGCCGACGCCGAAGTCGCGGGTGCGCACATCGACGCCGATGGCAAGCGGCGGGCGCTGCGCCGGCACGCGCAGCAGGTCCGGCAGCAGCGACAGCGGCAAATTGTCCACCGCCTCGTAGCCCAGATCCTCGAGCGCCTTGAGCGCCGTCGAGCGGCCGGCGCCGGACATGCCGGTGACCACCAGCAGGGGAGCGGGCGGCCGCGCCGGCATGCGCGGCGGCGCCAGCTCGCCAGCAGGCGCGGCGGGCTCGCTCATGACGCGGTCTGAAGCGGCGCCCGCGCCGCGGCCACGCCGGCGGCCAGCGCCAGGCGCAGCTTCGCCGGTACCGAGGCCTCGAACGCCGCCAGGCGCAGCAACGGCACCGCAATGCCGAGGAGCGTGCAGAACGCCGGCTCCGGCAGACGCTCGACCTGCTCCGGCGCGATGAGATCGACGACGAGGCGCAGCAGCGCCGCGGGAGCGCTGGGCACATGAAGAATGCCGATACCGCGCGCCTCGATGCACCCGGCGATCGTCGCCGGTGCGGTCATCACCAGCGCATCCTTGACGCGACGCAGCTCGGTCTGGTCGTCGGCGACGAGACGCGCGCCGCCATCGATGAGGCGCAGGGCAAGATCCGACTTGCCGCTGCCGCTGGGGCCGCGGAGCAGAATGCCGTCGCCGCCGAGCACGACCGACGTGCCATGGATGCGGATCATGGGCGGTTTAGGTGCGCCGCTCCCCGCGCAAAGTCAATGGCCGCGGCGCATGGCGATTAAGCCGAGGTGGCGGCGAGTCAACCGATGGTTGGCGATCTGTTCGGATACCGCAAAACCTGGGATAGTTATGGTTTCCTGCCGTTTCGTCGCCCGCCGGTGCGGCGCCTTCTGGCGCTGGCAGTTTGCGCCGCAAACACAATAGGACGGGGTTTGCGCAGATCAGCCGACCCCGACCGGCAGCCGCACGGTGAAGCGCGCGCCGATGGTGCTGCCGTCGACGTCGCGTCGGTTCTCGGCGCGGATCGTGCCGCGATGCGCCTCGACGATCTGCTTCGAGATGGAAAGGCCGAGACCCGAATGCGTGCCGAACTTCTCGCCGGCCGGACGCTCGGTATAGAAGCGTTCGAAGATCGCCTCGAGCTTGCCCTCGGGAATGCCCGGCCCCTCGTCCTCGATGGTGATGACGACGGCGTCGCCCTCGCGGTCGGCGGCGATGTGGATGGCGGCGCCGGGCGGGCTGAAGGACAGCGCGTTGACGATGAGGTTGCGGAACACCTGCACCAGCCGTCCCTCGATGCCGAGCACGGCGAGATCGCCGGCGGGCGTCCCGACCGGCCCGGGCAAAGAGAGCATCAGGCGCGGCGCCCGTTCGTCCGCGGTCGCCTGATGCACGTCGACCAGGGTTTCCAGCATGCGGCCGATCATCACCGGCTCGAGCTCGACGCGCGACAGCTCGGCATCGAGGCGCGAGGCATCGGAGATGTCGGTGATGAGGCGGTCGAGCCGCTGCACGTCCTCGAGCACGAGGCCGAGCAGCTTGCGCTGCTTCTGCGGATCGGCGACGCGCGCCGCCGTCTCGACCGCGCTGCGCAGCGAGGTCAGCGGGTTCTTGATCTCGTGCGCGACGTCGGCGGCGAAATTCTCGATCGCGTCCATGCGCGCCCAGAGCGCCGCCGTCATCTCGCGGAAGGCGCCGGAGAGGTCGCCGATCTCGTCACCGCGGCGGGTGAAGTCCGGGATCGTCACCTGCCGCCCATGACCGCGGCGCACGCGCTCGGCGGCGGCGGCGAGCCGGCGGATCGGCCGCCCGATGGTGCCGGCGAGATAGATCGACAGCAGCACGGTGACGCAGAGCGCGATCAGGAAGACCTTCAGGATCTCGAAGCGCACCGCGCGCACCGCCGCGTCGATGTCGGTGCTGTCGCTCGACAGCAGGACCACGCCCAGCACCTGCTTGTAGCGCTGTACCGGCACGGCGACGCTCAGCATCAGGAGGCCGCCTCCGCCATGCGCCCGCTCCCGGCGCACCGCGGAGGCGATATCGCCGTCGAGCGCCGTCTCCACCTCGGCGTAGTCGGCGCTCTGCTCCGGCGTTTCGCGATAGACGGGATATTGGCGCTCGCCCGGCAGCCGCGCCACCAGCCAGTCATAGGCGCCGTTGATGAGGCGGCGCACCCCGCCATCCTCGTCCGGCGGCGGCAGCTCGCGGATGGTGACGGTGCCGCCGGGGCCCATCAGCATGCGGCTGTCGGCGATCAGCTTGCCGTCGGCATCGTAGAGCCGGGCGCGCGTATGCGTCGGCTCGACCAGGCGCTGCATCATCTGCCGCCCGAGCGCCGGCAGGAGCTGCTGGCCTTCGCCGACGCTGTCGAGGACCGCGCCTTCGCCCAGCGCGGCGGCGAAGACCTGCCCCTGCGTCTTCAGCGCGTCGAGCTGCGCGCTCACCAGGCTCTGCTGGTATTCGCCGAGATAGAGGAGACCGAGGCCGAGCAGCCCCAGCGCCAGCACGTTGACGGCAAGGATGCGGCGGGTGAGCGGCGACAGCCGTCGCCGGCGCCGGCGCCGCGTCTTGCCCGCCGGCGCCGCTTCGGGGCGCGCACCGCGCTCGGCCGGCGCGGCGGGCTCAGCGGTCGCGGTAGCGATACCCGACGCCATAGAGGGTTTCGATCTGCGCGAAGCTCGCATCGACTGCCTTGAACTTCTTGCGCAGCCGCTTGATGTGGCTGTCGATGGTGCGGTCGTCGACGTAGATGTGCTCGCCATAAGCGCCGTCCATCAGCTGATCGCGGCTCTTCACATGGCCGGGACGCAGCGCCAGCGATTTGAGGATCAGGAACTCGGTGACGGTGAGGTCGACATTGGTGCCCTTCCAGCTGCATTGATGGCGCGAGGGATCGAGCAGCAGCTCGCCGCGCTGGATCACCGGCTCGCCTTCGCCGCTGCCGCGGGCGAGCTCGCCGCGCCGCAGCAGCGCGCGGATGCGCTCGACCAGGAGACGTTGGGAGAAGGGCTTCTTGATGTAGTCGTCGGCGCCCATGCGCAGACCCAGCACCTCGTCGACCTCGTCGTCCTTCGAGGTGAGGAAGATAACCGGCATCCCGCTCTGCTTCCTGAGCTGCCCCAGCAGCTCCATGCCGTCCATGCGCGGCATCTTGATGTCGAGGATGGCGAGGTCGGCGGGATGCTGCGCCAGGCCGCGCAGCGCCTCGGCGCCGTCGGAATATGTGCGCACCTGGAAGCCTTCCGCCTCGAGCGCGATCGCCACCGAGGTCAGGATGTTCTTGTCGTCGTCGACGAGAGCGATGTTGTTCGCCACGGAGACTTACCTTTCCCGCGATTTCGGCAGGCCGATTTTCGCCCCCCGGTGTGGCGGCATTGCGGCATTGCCGTGGAAAGCTGTGGTCCGACCCTCTATACGCATCAAAGCCTCAGCTTTCCAGGAAATACCGCGTCGGCGCCCGGCCCAGGGCACGACGGAACATGCTGGTGAAGGCGCTCGGGCTCTGATAGCCGAGATCGAGCGCCACGGCGGTCACTTTCTGGCCGGTGGCGAGGCGGCCCAGCGCGTCGACCAGCCGCACCTGCTGGCGCCAGGCGCCGAAGCTCATGCCGGTCTCCTTGCGGAAGAGCCGGGCCAGGGTCCGGCTCGAGGCGCCGACGCTCGCCGCCCAGTCCTCGAGCGTCCGCTCGCTCGCCGGGTCCCCCTGGATGGCGGCGCAGAGCCGCTTGAGGCGCTGATCGCTCGGCCACGGCAGATGCAGCGGCAGCACCGGCAGCGCGCGGATTTCGTCGATGATCAGCGACATGATCCGCGCTTCCGGGCCGCCCTCGTCGTAGAGGAGCGGCAGCTCCACGGCGCGCAGGATGAGCTCGCGCAGCAGCGGCGAGACGGCGATGACGCAGCAGCGGCGCGGCAGCACGGCGGCGATATCGGCGCGGACATAGAGCGTGCGCATGGCAACGTCGCCCCAGCTGCGGATCGAATGCTCGGTCTCCGCCGGCATCCAGACGGCGCGGTTAGGCGGTACCACCCAGGTGCCCTCCGGGGTCCATACCACCATGACGCCGCGCACGGCGAAGACCAGCTGGGCGCGGCGGTGGCGATGGACCGGCACGCGGTTGCCGTCAGGAAAGTCCTTGGCCATGGCCGCGATCGGCCGCGGCACGTCCTGGTAATCGTCGGGATCGGTGCTTCTCATGTCCGATTCTCGATAATACTTGGCAGACTAGCGCGAGCAAGCAAAACCTGCCAGGGCTATCCTTCGCCCTGGTTGCTGCCGGAGGAGCCCCGATGGAGAAATCCCGCCTCACCATTGCCTTCCTCAATCTCGGCCACTTCCTCGACCATCTGGCGATGCTGATCTACGCCACCGCGGTGCTGGTGATGACCAGCCGCTTCGGCCTCTCCTACGAGGCGATGCTGCCGCTCTCGCTGGGCGGCTTCGTCGCCTTCGGCGGCGGGTCGCTGCCCGCCGGCTGGCTCGGCGACCGCTGGGGCCGGCGCAACATGATGGTCGTGTTCTTTCTGGGGCTTGGCGCCGCGCTCGTCGTCACCGGCTTCGCTCGCGCGCCCTGGCAGCTCGTCCTCTGCCTCACCCTCGTCGGCGTCTTCGCCTCGATCTACCACCCGGTCGGCATTGCCATGCTGGTAAAGGACCAGCCGCGCGTCGGGCGTGCGCTGGGGTGGAACGGGGTCTGGGGCAATCTCGGCCTCGCCTCGGCCGCGGTCATTGCCGGCTGGTTCGCCGATTACTTCAGCTGGCGCGCCGCCTTCATCGCTCCCGGCCTCGTCACCATCGCCGCCGGCATCGCCTTTGCCCTGCTCGTGCCGGCACCGTCGGCGGCAGCGGCAGCCCCCGCCGCGCCGCTGCGCCGCCACGCCGCGGACGCGACGGCGCGGCGCGTCTTCGCCGTGCTGGCGGTCGCGACGATGTGCAGCGGCGTCATCTTCGCGGCGGTCACCAACGCCATGCCCAAGATCTTCGACGAGCGGCTGACCCAGCTGGTGCACACCACCACCGGCATCGGCACGCTGATCTCCGTCGTCTATGTCATCGCCGCCATGGCCCAGCTCCTGGTCGGCCAGCTCATCGACCGGCGCTCCTTGCGCGGCGTGTTCCTGAGCCTGGCGCTGCTGCAGGCGCCGCTGCTGGTGCTGGCGGGGCTGCTGACCGACTGGGCGATGCTGGGGCTGGCCGTGGCGATGATGTTCGTGATCTTCGGCCTGATCCCGATCAACGACGCGATGGTGGCGCGCTACACGCCGGAAACCTGGCGCTCGCGCATCTACGCGCTGCGCTATGTCGTCTCCTTCGGCGCGAGCCTGCCGGCGATTCCGCTGGTGGCCTATCTCCAGCCCAAGGCGGGCGTCAGTTTCGTGCCCCTGTTCGGCGTGCTCGCGGCGATCGCGCTCGGCACGCTGGCGGCGGCCTTCTTCTTTCCAGGCCAGGTACGGGGCACCGCGCCCGCGACGGCACCGGCGGAGTAGGGGCCCCCGGGGAGCTCTCTTTCCGCCTGCAACACCGGCGGGTGAGTTTCCGCGCCTTGTCACAGTCGCGGTGTTAAGCTCGGCGCCATGAGCGAAGCCCCCTCGCCTGCCATCACGGCGCGCCGCCTGATCCGCGGCATCGACCGCGCCAGCCTGGCCACTCTGCGCGAAGGCTGGCCCTACGCCTCGCTGGTGCTGGCGGCGACCGATCCCGAGGGACGGCCGCTGCTCCTGCTCTCGAGCCTCGCCGAACACACGAAGAACCTTGCGCGCGACCCCCGCGCCGCGCTGCTCTTCGACGGCACCGCGGGACTTGCCGAGCCGCTCACCGGGGCGCGGGTCACGGTGCTGGGCGAAATCGCCGCGTTGGAGGACAAGGCGCTGCTCGCCCGCTACACGCGCCGACATCCAAGCGCTGCCGGCTATGCCGGGTTCGCCGATTTCCGCCTCTACCGGCTGGCGCCCGCCCGCGCCCATCTGGTGGCGGGCTTCGGGCGGATCGACTGGATCGAGGGTGCGGCGCTGCTCACCCCGCCGGTGCCCGACGTGGCGGCGGCGGAGGCGGGCATCCTGGCGCATATGAACGACGACCATGCCGAGACGCTCGACCTCTATGCCCAGAGGCTGCTCGGGCTCTCGGGTGCGGGCTGGCGCCTCACCGGGGTCGATGCCGAAGGCGCCGATCTCCGCCGCGAAGGCAGCGTGGCGAGGCTTGACTTCGGCGCGCCGGTCGGCGATGCCGGGGCGGTCGGGGAGGAATTCGTGCGGCTAGCCAAACTGGCGCGAGAAAAGCTGTGAGCACCGCTCCCGCGCGGAACGAAGGCAGTTGGATCGGTGTTCTGTTGCCGCAACTGCCCGGCGGCTTCGGAGGGGCTCTGGGGACGCCGCGGCCGCGCTCTCCCCGCAATCACCTAAGGCTTTGAAGAAACAGAGGAACAGGGATCCAGGAGGAATCGCCGTGCAACATGTAGCGCATACCGTGACGGGAACGGCAAGCAGCCATGGCCTCGAGGGGCTGGGTCTGCGCAACCTTGCCGGGGCGCACTGGAACCTGTCGGTTCCGGTGCTTTACGAGTATGCGGTGCGGCGCCGGGAGGGCCTCGTCGCCGCCGGCGGCGCCTTCGTCGCCCGCACCGGCGCCTTCACCGGCCGGACGCCCAAGGACAAGTACATCGTCGAGGAAGACGGCAGCAAAGCCGATATCTGGTGGGGCGACATCAACAAGCCGGTCAGCGAGGAGAAATTCGAGAGCATGGCGCGGCGGGTCGCCGCCTATTTCCAGGGCCGCGAGGCCTTCGTCCAAGACCTCTATGGCGGCGCCGATCCCGACTACCGGCTCAAGGTGCGCATCTGCACCACCAGCGCCTGGCACAGCCTCTTCGTGCGCAACATGTTCATCCGGCCGCGGGCGGAAGCGCTGCACGATTTCGTGCCCGACTTCACCATTCTGCACGCGCCGCATTTCTTCGCCGATCACGCGCTCGACGGCACCAATTCCGACACGTTCATCTTCGTCAATTTCGCGCGGCGCCTGGTGCTCATCGGCGGCACCGAATATGCCGGCGAGATCAAGAAATCGGTGTTCGGCTATCTCAACTTCCTGCTGCCGGCGCGCGACGTGCTGCCGATGCATTGCTCGGCCAATGTCGGACCCAGGGGCGACAGCGCCATCTTCTTCGGCCTGTCCGGCACCGGCAAGACCACGCTCTCGGCCGACGGCTCGCGCACGCTGATCGGCGACGACGAGCATGGCTGGAGCCGGAAGGGCCTCTTCAATTTCGAGGGCGGGTGCTACGCCAAGGTGATCAACCTCTCGCCCGAGGCCGAGCCCGAGATCTATGCCACGGTCCACCGCTTCGGCACGGTGCTGGAGAATGTCGTGCTCGATCCGGCGACGCGCGTGCCCGATCTCGCCGATGGCAGCCTCACCGAGAATACCCGCGCCTGCTACCCGCTCGACTTCATCCCCAATGTCAGCACGGCCGGCATCGCGCCTCATCCCGACAACGTCATCATGCTGACCGCCGACGCGTTCGGCGTATTGCCGCCGATTGCGCGGCTGACGCCGGATCAGGCGATGTACCACTTCCTCTCGGGCTATACGGCGCGCGTCGCCGGCACCGAGAAGGGGCTCGGCAATGCGCCGCAGGCGACCTTCTCCACCTGCTTCGGCGCGCCCTTCATGCCGCGCCATCCCGCGGTCTATGCCAAGATGCTGGGCGAGCGCATCACCGAGCACCGGGCGCAATGCTGGCTCGTCAACACCGGCTGGTCGGGCGGCGCCTATGGCGTCGGCCAGCGCATGAAGATCCAGCACACCCGGGCGCTGGTGCGTGCCGCGCTCGCCGGCACGTTGAAAGGGGTGCCGGCACGGCAGGAGTCCTATTTCGGCCTCTTCGTGCCGGAGAGCTGCGGCGAGGTCCCGGCCGACGTGCTGAACGCGCGCAGCACCTGGTCCGACAAGGGCGCCTATGACGACACCGCCCGCGAGCTCACCCGCCGCTTCGAGCAGAACTTCAAGAAGTTCGAGCCCTATGTCGGCACGGAGGTAAGGGCGGCCGGGATCCACGCCGCCGCGTGAGAGTCGTCAGTGGTCAGTGGTCAGTCGTCAGTGGGCAGCTCCCGACTGACAACTGATAACTGACCACTGACAACTACCTTTACCGCTTCAGCCCCGCCACCGCTTCGATCTCGACCTTCATGCCGGGCAGCGCGAGCGCGGCAACGCCGATGAGGGTGCTGGCGGGGCGCGCGGCGCCGAAGAATTCCTGGCGCACGGGATTGATCCTGGTGCGGTCGGCGACGTCGGTGAGATAGACGGTGACTTTCAGGATGTCGGCGAAATCGGCGCCGACGGCGTCGAGGACACACCTGAGGTTGCGGAACACTTGGCGCGTTTGCGCCACGACATCCTCGCCGCCGACGAGGCGCCCTTCGGCGTCGAGCGGCGCGACGCCGGAAATGAACAGCAGGTCGCCCCAGCGCACGGCGTCGGTGTAGTGGCTGATCGGCGTGCTCAGGCCTGCGACGCGCAGCTCTTCGCGCATGGCTTTCTCCAGTGGTCAGTCGTCAGTTTTCAGTTGTCAGTAAGGACCTTCCGCTGAAAACTGACAACTGATGACTGACGACTCCTTCGTCCATCGCCAGATCGAGGCGAACGGCATTCGCCTTCATGTCGCCGAAGCCGGCGAAGGGCCGGCGGTGCTGCTTTGCCATGGCTGGCCGGAAACCTGGTATTCCTGGCGGCATCAGCTTCGCGCCCTCGCGGCGGCGGGGTTTCGCGCGCTGGCGCCGGACATGCGCGGCTATGGCAGGAGCGACGCGCCGGAAGCGATCGAGGCCTATACCCAGCTCCACCTCTGCGGCGACATGGTGGGGCTCCTCGACGCGCTCGGCCTCCCCGAAGCGGTCATCATCGGCCATGACTGGGGCGCGCCGGTCGCGTGGAATTCGGCGCTGATGCGGCCCGATCGCTTCCGCGCCGTCGCCGGGCTTAGCGTTCCCTACCGGCCGCGCGGCCGGATCAGCGCCGTCGACGCGTTCAAGGCGGGCGGGCTCGACACCATCTACATGATGTATTTCCAGACGCCGGGCGTTGCCGAGCGCGAGCTCGAAGCCGATGTCCCGCGCTCGCTGCGCCGGATCTACTACTCGGGGTCGGGCAGCCTGCCACCGGGACAGGCTTGGCGCGCCTTCGTGCCGCCGGGCAAGGGGCTGCTCGATTCCACCTTCGACACCGAGATGCCGCTCGCCTGGCTGTCGCATGAGGATCTTGCCGCCTACGTGCAGGACTTCGCGCGCAGCGGCTTCCGCGGCGGCCTCAACTGGTACCGCAACCTGCACCGCAACTGGGAGCTGATGGCGGCTTTCGCCCAGGCGCCGATCCGCCAGCCTTCGCTGTTCATCGCCGGCGCGCGCGACGGCGTCATCCGCATGCCCGGCCTCTCGCCCGACGCCGAGGTGCTGAGGAAGGTGCTCCCCGGCCTCACCCAAAGCGTGCTCATCGACGGCGCTGGCCATTGGGTGCAGCAGGAAGCGCCGGAGCGCGTCAACGCGCTACTGATCGAGTTCCTGCGCAGCTCAGTTGTCAGTCGTCAGTTATCAGTCGTCAGTGGTTAGTCGACCTGCCGAGGACCGAGGATCACTGAGAACTGAGAACTGAGAACTGAGAACTGACGACTGAAAACCGACGACTCCGCTCAATGCGCCTCGTCCCAGTTCGCGGCCACGCCGGTCTCGACGGTGAGCGGCACGGAAAGCTGCAGCGCGGGAGATGGGGCTTGCTCCATCACCTCCTTCACCACGGCCGCGGTACGCTCGGCCTCGTCTTCGGGCGCTTCGAAGACCAGCTCGTCATGCACCTGGAGCAACATGCGCGCCTTGAGCCCCTCGCGCGCCAGCGCGCCGGGAACACGTGCCATGGCGCGCTTGATGATGTCGGCGGCCGTGCCCTGCAAGGGCGCGTTGATCGCCTCGCGCTCGGCATAGCCGCGGCGCGCCGGGTTGGTGTCCTTTATGCCGGGCAGATGGCAGCGCCGGCCGAACAGCGTCTCGACATAGCCCTTGTCGCGGCACTCGTGCTTCATCCGCTCCATATAAGCCTTGATGCCGGGGAAGCGGGCGAAATAAGCCTTGATGAACGCCGCCGCCTCGGCCTGCGGCACCTGGATGCGGCTGGCAAGGCCGAAGGCGCTCATGCCGTAGAGAATGCCGAAATTGATCGCCTTGGCGCGGCGCCGCGTCTCCGCCGTCATCTCCGCCATCGGCACGCCGAAGACCTCGCTCGCGGTCAGCGCATGGATGTCGGCACCGGCGCGGAACGCCTCCTTCAGCGGCTCGACATCGGCCATGTGCGCGGCAAGGCGCAGCTCGATCTGGCTGTAATCGGCGGAGATCAGGACATGGCCCGGCTCGGCGACGAAAGCGCGGCGGATCTTGCGGCCTTCCTCGGTGCGGATCGGGATGTTCTGCAGGTTGGGCTCGGTCGATGAGAGACGGCCGGTGATGGCGCCGGCGAGCGAGAAGGAGGTATGGACGCGGCCGGTCTTGGCATTGATTTCTTCGACCAGCGCGTCGGCATAGGTGCTCTTGAGCTTCGCCAGCTGCCGCCAGTCGAGGACGCGCGCCGGCAGGTCATGCGTCAGCGCCAGCTGCTCCAGAACAGCGGCGTCGGTGCCGTAGGCGCCGGTCTTCATCTTCTTGCCGCCGGGCAGGCTCAGCTCGTCGAAGAGGACCTCGCCCAACTGTTTCGGCGAGCCGATGTTGAAGGGATGGCCGGCGAGGGCGAAGATCTCCTGCTCGAGCTCGGCGAGGCGCCCGGCGAAATCCTGCGACAGCCGGTTCAGCTGGGCGCGGTCGACGCGGATGCCGGCGCGCTCCATCTCGGCCACCACCCTGACCAGCGGTCGCTCGACCGTCTCGTAGAAAGCGAGGCGCCGCTCCGCCAGCAAGCGCGGCTTCAGCACGCGGTGGAGGCGCAGCGTGATGTCGGCATCCTCGGCGGCGTAGTCGCGCGCCTTGTCCAGCGGCACGGCGGCGAAGCCGATGTGGTTCTTGCCGCTGCCGGCGACGTCCTTGTACTTGATGGTGGCGTGGCCGAAATGCCGGTCGGCGAGCTCGTCGAGCCCGTGCTCGTGGAGGCCGCCATCGAGCACGAAGGAGATCAGCATGGTGTCGTCGATGGGCGCGACGGCGATGCCGTAACCGGCGAGCACGACCACGTCGTACTTGATGTTCTGTCCCACCTTGAGCACGCCGTCTTCCTCGAGCAGCGGCTTGAGGCGCGCCAGCGCGTCGGCGAGCGGGATCTGCTTCAGCGCGGCGGCGGGCCCAGCCGCGAGATCGAGCTGCCCCGCGCCATTGGCGCGATGCGCCAGCGGCACATAGCAGGCTTCGCCCGGCTCGACCGAGAGCGACAGGCCCACCAGCTCGGCATGCGCGGGGTTGAGCGACGTCGTCTCGGTGTCGATGGCGACAATGCCTTTCGCCGCGGCGGCGGCGATCCAACCGTCGAGATCCGCCAGATCCTGCACCAGCGCATAGCGCCGCTCGACCTTGGCGAGGTCTGCCGCCTCCGGCAAGGTCATCGGCGCCAGCGGCGCGGCTTCGGGCGCGCTCGCGGCCGCTGCCGCGGCGGCGGCGCTGCCGAGCTTGGTCTCGACCCGCGCCAGCAGACTCTTGAAACCGTTGGCGCGCAAGAATGAAGCGAGCTTGTCGCGATCGGGCGGCTTCACCGCCAGCGCCTCAAGCGGCACGGTGAGCGGCGCATCGGCATCGAGCTGCACCAGGCGCTTGGAGAGTCGCGCCTGCTCGGCGAAGTCGATCAGCGACTGTCGCCGCTTCGGCTGCTTGATCTCGGCGGCGCGCGCCAGCAGGGTCTCGAGATCGCCAAAGCTGTTGATGAGCTCGGCCGCGGTCTTGACGCCGATCCCCGGCACGCCCGGCACGTTGTCGACGCTGTCGCCGCACAGGGCCTGGACATCGACCACCTTCTCGGGGCCGACGCCGAACTTCTCCTGCACCTCGGCCCGGCCGATCGGACGCTGCTTGATCGGGTCGAGCATGCGCACCTGCTCGTCGACAAGCTGCATCAGGTCCTTGTCGGAGGAGACAACGGTGACCGTGGCCCCGTCCTCTTTCGCCTTTTTGGCATAGGCGGCGATGAGGTCGTCGGCCTCGTAATCGGCGCGCTCGATGCGGCAGACATTGAAGGCGTCGGTCGCCTCACGCACCAGCTGGAACTGCGGGATGAGGTCGGGGGGCGGGTCCGGCCGATGCGCCTTGTACTCGCCATAGATGCGGTTGCGGAAGGTGGTCTGGGCGCTGTCGAAGACGACGGCGAGATGATCGGCGTCGGTCTCCTGCAGCAGCTTGAAGAGGATGTTGCAATAGCCCAGCACCGCGCCGACCGGCGTGCCGTCGGCGCGGGTCAGCGGCGGCAGCGCGTGATAGGCGCGGAAGATGTAGCCGGAGCCGTCGATGAGATAGAGGTGGCGGGTGGCGCTCACGTCGGCGGCGCGCCGGGGGTGCGCGGCAGCTCCTTGGCCTCATGCGCGAGGCCCCGCTTCACGAAGAGCCGCGAGCAATAGGGGCATTCGACCTTGCCGGCGGGGCCGAGGTTGAGATAGACGCGCGGATGGCCGAGCGGCCCGCCGCCGCCATTGCACGACGCCACGGGCTCGTCGACCTCAATGATTTCGAAAGGTTGCATGGGGCCTGATCTTACGCGCTGGAGATGCTAGGGAACGTACGCAACTCGAATAGCTCCCGATTCACAACATCGTCATCGCCGTTCC
>DASQSR010000206.1:0-3013 GCA_035642295.1 Allostellaceae bacterium
CGCCACCAGCTTCCGCTTGTCACCATGGGGGCGATCATGGGCGGCAACGTCCGCGTCGGCCTCGAAGACTCGCTCTTCGTCGGGAAGGGCCAGCTCGCCAAGTCCAACGCCGATCAAGTGCGGCGCATCCGCACCATCCTCGAGAACCTGTCGCTGGAGGTGGCGACGGCCAAAGAGGCGCGGGCCATGCTGTCGCTCAAGGGCGGGGACCAGGTGGCGTTCTGATGATCGACAAGCGGGTCAAAACCCTGGCCGAGGCGGTGGCCGGGGTAAAGGATGGGGCAACGGTGCTGTGCTCGGGCTTCGGCGCGGTCGGCGAGCCGGTCGAGCTCCTGAACGCGCTGCGCGAGACCGGCGTGCGCGACCTCGTCTGCGTTGCCAACAACGCCGGCACCGGCGATGAAGGCCTTGCCAGCCTCATCAGGAACGGGCGCGTGCGCAAGATCATCTGCTCCTTCCCGCGTACCACGGATCCTCACTGCTTCGAGGCCGCCTACAAGGCGGGCCAGATCGAGCTCGAGATCGTGCCGCAGGGGACGCTGAGCGAGCGCATGCGCGCCGGGGCGGCGGGCATCGGCGGCTTCTTCGTCAAGACCGCCGCCGGCACCAAGCTCGGCGACGGCAAGGAGACGCGCGAGATCGGCGGCGAGCTCTATGTCCTGGAGGCGCCGATCAGGGGCGATGTCGCGCTGTGCCGCGCCGAGCGGGCCGATCGCTGGGGCAATCTCACCTATCGCAAATCGGCGCGGAACTTCAATCCGGTCATGGCGATGGCGGCCGATCTTACGGTGGTGCAGGTGCGTGAGATGGTGGCGCTCGGCGCGTTCGATGCCGAGTGCGTCGTGACGCCCGGCATCTTCGTCGACCGCATCGTCGTGGTCTGAGGCAGGAGGTGAGCATGAAGCCTTTGAGCCGGCGCCAGATGGCCTGGCGCGCCGCGCAGGACCTCGAGGACGGCGCTTGCGTCAATCTCGGCATCGGCCTGCCGACGCTGTGCTCCGACTTCATTCCCGCTGGGCGCGAGATCGTGTTCCACAGCGAGAACGGCATTCTCGGCATGGGGCCGGCGCCGAAGCCGGGCGAAGAGGATCAGGACCTGATCAATGCCGGCAAGCAGCTCGTGACCCTGCTGCCGGGCGGCGTCTATTTCCACCACAACGACGCCTTCCTGATGATCCGCGGCGGGCATCTCGACATCGCGCTGCTCGGCGCCTTCGAGGTGTCGGAGGCGGGCGATCTCGCCAATTGGACGACCGAGGATCCGGACTTCCCGCCCGGCGTCGGCGGCGCCATGGATCTCGCGGTAGGGGCGCGGGAGGTGCGCGTCCTCGTCGAGCACACTACCAAGGACGGCCGGCCGCGCATCCGCAAGCGCTGCCAATACCCGCTGACGGCGCAGCGCTGTGTGAAGCGCGTCTATACCAACCTTGCCGTCCTGGACGTCACGCGCGATGGCATCGTCGTGCGCGAGATGGTGGAAGGTCTCGATATCGAGGGGCTGCAGGAACGCACCGAGGCGAAGCTCATCCTCGCCAACGACTGGAAGCGCCTCACGGTGCCGGCGGTGTGAGGCGCGTCAGGCGGCGATGCCCGGGTTGGCGGCGCGGCACTTGGCTTCGAATTCGGTGGAGATGAACTCGGGGCGCTTGTAATAGCCCTTGACCCAGCTCGCCAGCATGCAGAGCTCCTCGAGCTTCAGCACCTCGTCGAGCGTGCCGTCGGGGAAGCGCATGCTGAAGCTCTCCGCAATGGTGCCCATGACGTCTTCGATCTGCTCGGCGCTGAGGCCGATATCGGTCTCGAGCGCGGCGGTCCGCGTCAGGCGCGCCTCGTCGATCTGGTACTCGTCGCGGATGAGCTTGACGATCCAGCGGAACATGTTCATCCAGTTTTTCACATCGTCGATCGGGCGCGACATCCGTTCCGGTCTCCGACGGCAGAATCGGGCAAATATGCCCTGAACAGCTTACGGAATCGCTAATCGCGCCGGTTGCACGCCGGCGACGTTCAGAGATCGTTTACGATGTTTGTCGCCCGCTCAGCCGGCGAGCGGCAGCGGATCCGCCAGTGGCGCGAGGGGCGGCGCCCCGCCGCCGGGGATCGGTGCCTCGGCGACGTTGAGAATCATCGACACCTGGGCGTAGAAGCCGGTCAGCGCCACCAGGTCGACGAGTGGCTGCTCGCCGAGGAGGTCGCGGGCGCGGGCGAAGGTGGCATCGCTCACCTGCCGCCGCTTCGACAGCTCGACGCAGAAATCATAGACCGCGGCCTCGTCGGGCTGCATGGCTGCCGGCCGCTTGCCTGCCTTGAGGTCCTCGGCGATGGCCGGCGCGAGGCCCGCTTTCAGCGCCAGCGGATGGTGCGCCCACCACTCGTACTGCGCGGTCCAGAGCCGCGCCTGGATCAGGATCGCCATCTCGTTGAGGCGACGCGGCACCGAGGTGTTGAAGCGGAGATAGTCGGCGAGCTTCAGGATGCGGTCGGCGAGGACGGGGCTGCGCAGCAGCACATTGTAGGGCCCGCCGAGGCCGCCGCTCGAGACCTTGAGGATCTCTTCGGCAACCCTTTGCTGCTCGGGGCCGAGCGCCTCGCGGGCGAGCTGGGGAAAGCGCGGCGGTTTCATGCTCGATCCTCGCTTGCAGAGGGGTGCAGCCGCGCTTCGAGCCAGCGCCGGAGCTGGGGCCGGAGCGGCATGGCCCGGCGCGTGTTGTCGTCGACCAGCACCATGACGCATTCCGCCGTCGCAGCGCAGAGATCGCCCTTGAAGATGCCTTGCCCCAGGCGGAAGGAGCTGCGGCCGATCGAGAGGACGCGCGTCCCGATATCGACGGTGCCGGGGTAGAAGAGCTCGGCGCGGAAGTCGAGCTCGAGGCGGACGATGACGAAATTGGCGTCGGGCCCGCGCAGGTCGAGCTTCTCGTCATAGAGGAAGCTGACCCGGCCGCTTTCGCAGAAGGTGGCGAAGACGGCGTTGTTGACATGCCCCTGGCGGTCGGTGTCGCCGTAGCGCAGC
>DASQSR010000207.1:0-6305 GCA_035642295.1 Allostellaceae bacterium
AAGCCCGACCGCGTCGAAGATCTGCGCGCCGCAATAGGACTGGAAGGTGCAGATGCCCATCTTGGACATCACCTTCATGATCCCCTTGGCGACCGCCTTGATGTAGCGCTTGTGCGCCTCGGCCTCGCTGACCTCGCCCAGCTCGCGCTTCAGCGCCGAGATGGTGTCGAACGCAAGATAGGGGTTGATCGCCTCGGCGCCGTAGCCCGCCAGCAGGCAGAAATCGTGGAGCTGCCGCGCCTCGCCGGTCTCGACGACGAGGCCGACCTCGGTCCGGAGGCCGCCGCGGATCAGGTGGTGGTGGACGGCGGCGACGGCGAGCAATGACGGCACCGCGATGTGCTCGGCGTCGAGCGCCCGGTCGGAGAGGACGAGGAGGTTGTGCCCGGCGCGCACCACTTCCTCGGCGCGCTTGCAGATCTGCTCGACCGCGCGCGCCATGCCGGCGGCGCCTTCTTCGGCGTCATAGCAGACCGTGAGCGTGTAGGTGCGGAACTTGCCGCCGGTATTGTCCTCGATGCGCCGGATCTTCTCGAGATCGACGTTGGTGAGGATCGGCTGCTTCAGCTCCAGGCGGATGTGCTTGCCGCCGGTGTCGAGGTCGAGCAGGTTCGGCCGCGGCCCGACCAGCGAGACCAGCGACATCACCAGCTCCTCGCGGATCGAATCGATCGGCGGGTTGGTGACCTGGGCGAAGCGCTGCTGGAAATAGTCGAAGAGCAGCTTCGGCCGGTGCGACAGCACGGCGAGCGGCGTGTCGCGCCCCATCGAGCCGATCGTGTCGTCGCCGGCGAGCGCCATCGGCCGCAGGAAGAACTTGACGTCCTCCTGAGTGTAGCCGAAGGCCTGCTGGCGATCGAGCAGCACGGCCGAGGGCGGCGCCATCGGCGCGATCTCGTCGGGCAGCGTCTCGAGCTTGATCTGCGTCTCGTCGAGCCATTGCTGATAGGGCTTGGCCGAGGCGATCTCCGCTTTCAGCTCGTCGTCGTCGATGATGCGGCCGCGCTCGAGATCGACCAGCAGCATGCGGCCCGGCTCGAGCCGCCATTTGCGGGTGATGCGCTCCTCGGGCACGTCGAGCACGCCCGCTTCCGAGGCCATGATGACGAGGTCGTCGGATGTGACCATGAACCGCGCCGGCCGGAGCCCGTTGCGGTCGAGCGTCGCGCCGATCTGCCGCCCGTCGGTGAAGGCGAGCGCCGCCGGCCCGTCCCACGGCTCCATCAGCGCCGCATGGTACTCGTAGAAGGCGCGGCGCTCCGGGTCCATCAGCTCGTTGCCGGCCCAGGCCTCGGGGATCATCAGCATCAGCGCATGCGGCAGCGAATAGCCGCCGGCGATCAGCAGCTCCAGGCAGTTGTCGAGCGTCGCCGAGTCCGAGTTGCCGTCGCCGATCAGCGGCCAGAGCTTCTCGAGATCGCCGCCGAGCAGCGGCGAGGTCATCGAGTGCCGCCGCGCCAGCATCCAGTTGATGTTGCCGCGCAGCGTGTTGATCTCGCCGTTATGCGCGAGATAGCGGAAGGGATGCGCCAGCTCCCAGGACGGGAAGGTGTTGGTCGAGAAGCGCGCATGCACCAGCGCCAGCGCCGATTCGAAGCGCTTGTCGCCGACATCGCTGTAGTAGAGGGCGAGCCGCTCGGGAATGACCATGCCCTTGTAGATGATCGTCCGCGCCGAGAGGCTGGCGATGTAGAAGGCGCTCTGCTCGGGGAGCTTGCGCGCGCGGATGCTGAGATGCGTCTGCTTGCGGATGACGAAGAGCTTGCGCTCGAAGTCGTCGTCATCCTCGCAATTGGCGCCGCGGCCGATGAAGATCTGCCGGATCACCGGCTCGACCGGCTTGATGCTCTCGCCCAGCACCGAGCTGTCCACTGGCACGTCGCGCCAGCCGAGGACGCGTTGCCCCTCGGCGGCGACGTAGTATTGGAGCGTCTCCTCGCAGGT
Source organism: Allostellaceae bacterium (assembly GCA_035642295.1). Lineage (GTDB taxonomy): Bacteria > Pseudomonadota > Alphaproteobacteria > ATCC43930 > CGMCC-115725 > DAHUYF01. The sequence goes on from DASQSR010000207.1 coordinate 1,945, forward strand.
CTGCCGGGTCGCGGCGTTGCGCGGCAGGAACATCATGCCGACGCCGTACTGGCCCGGCTTGGGGAGAGCGAAGCCGAGGCGCTTGGCCTCGGCGCGGAAGAGCTTGTCGGGAAGCTGGACCAGCAGCCCCGCGCCGTCGCCCGCCAGCGGGTCGGCGGCCACCGCCCCGCGATGGGCGAGGTTCAGCAGGATGCGGATGCCGTTGGCGACGATCCCGTGGCTTTTGTGGTTCTTGATATGGGCGATGAAGCCGACGCCGCACGCGTCATGCTCGTGGCGCGGATCATAGAGCCCCTGCGGTGCCGGCATCGACAAACTCACCTCTTCACCCCTAAGCCTTTCATCCCCCAAATCGCGCGCTCGGCGCACGCGACCGCCCTCCGGCGCCCGACGGGATACCCCCCGACCTGCCGCCGTGGCGATCGTTCTTGCCTGACGCTGTCCTCCGACGGCTCCCGCCGCCGACCTCGCGCCCCAACCGGAAAGCATCGGGTGGCGCCCCTTGGGAGTCAAGTCTAGGCGAACGCGCAAAGCGCGTTCGTCCGCGGCGGCGTCAGCGATTGCGGAGCAATCGCGGGAGCCGCACCCATCGGACTAGCCGTCAGCTGTCAGCTTTCAGCCGTCAGCCCAAAAAGGCACCCTCTCCCCTCGCGGGAGAGGGAGGGGCCCGGCCGCGTGAGCGGCCGGGAGGGTGAGGGGGCCGCGAGCTGGCGCTGGATGTGCAGAACACGCTCGTTGAACCCCCTCTCCCCTTGCGGGAGAGGGAGGGGCCCATGGCGAAGCCATGGGAGGGTGAGGGGGCCGCGCCGCCGGCCCCCTCCCGCCCGCGCCCCTACCGCCGCATCCTCGTAAACGGATGCGCCGGAGCCGCACCGTTCGGACCAGCCTCGGCGCTCGCCCGGCGCTCGGCCAAAAACCCCCTTCCCTGGTAGGAGACGGGCCGTCAGCTTAACGAGTTGGTGTTTTTGGCCTCGTTTGGAATCAGCTCGGTTCCGGGTCGCTATTCCACCCCGACGTTGTGCTCCATCCCGCCGCCGGCCGTGGATCTCTTGAACACGATGAGCAGAGGGATCACGGCCAGCGTCGCCAGCATCAGCAGCTTGTAATCGTCGATGTAGGCGATGATCTGCGCTTGATGCGTGACGACGGCGTCGAGCGCGGCGCGACCGGCGGCGGTGAGCGGATTCCACAGATGTGCGATCGCCGGATCCTCGAACGCACGATTGACGGCGGTGACGTGCGCGGCGATCTCGGCGTGATTGACCTGCGTATTCTGCGTCAGCAAGCCGTTCACCGCCGAGATGCCGACGCTCGAGCCGATGTTGCGCGAGAGGCTGTAGAGGCCGGCGCCTTCCGTCCTCTGGTCCGACGGCAGCGTTCCCAGCGTCGCCGTGCTGAGCGGCACGAAGAGAAAGCCGAGGCCGATGCCCTGGATGACGCCGACGGCGACGATGGTCGTCTCGGCGACCGACGGCGTCCAACCGGTCATCGCGTAGAAGGACCAGGCGGTGAGCCCCAGGCCGACGGCCAGCAGTAGGCGGGTGTCGACCCGTCCGATCAGCCGCCCGACGATCAGCATAGCGCCCATCGTGCCGACGCCCCTGGGCCCCATCACGAGACCGGCGGTGACGATCGGGTAGTTCATGAGATCCTGCAGATACGGAGGCTGCAGCGCCAGGGACGCATAGTAGGTGAGGCCGACGATGGCGACGAAGAGCGTCCCGGCGACGAAATTGCGATCGCGGAACAGAGCCGGCCGCACGAAGGGCTGCTCGGCCGTGAAGGTGCGGACGAGGAACAGGTAGAACGCCGAAGCGGCGACGATCGCCTCGATCAGGATCTCGCCCGACCCGAACCAGTCCTTCTCCTCGCCGCGGTCGAGCACAAGTTGCAGGCTGCCGATCGCCAGGCTCAAAGTGGCGAAGCCGAACCAATCAAGCTTCGCGCCTGCGTTCCGCTCCGAGTCCGGCAGAAAGGCGCTCATGCCGAACAAGGCCAGGATGCCGATCGGCAGATTGATGTAGAAGACGTAACGCCAGGTGTAGTTCTCGGTCAGCCAACCGCCGAGCACCGGTCCGAGAATGGGGCCTGCCATCACCGCCACGCCCCAGAGCGCCATTGCGGAGCCCTGCCGCTCCTTCGGATTGATGGCGAGCAGCACGGATTGCGAGAGCGGAACGAGCACCGCGCCGAACATGCCTTGCAGAACCCGGAACAGCACGATCTGCGTCAGCGACTGCGCCAAGCCGCAGAGCATGGACGCCACGGTGAAGCCGGCGACCGCTCCCAGAAAGAGCGGCTTCAGTCCGAACCGCCCGGCGAGAAAACCGGTCGGCGGAGTCATGATCGCCGCGGCGACGATGTAGGAGGTGAGCACCCAGTCGATCTGATCCTGGCTCGCCGAGACGCTGCCTTGGATGTAGGGAAGCGCGACATTGGCGATGGTGGTGTCGAGCGCCTGCATCAGGGTGGCGAGAATGACGCAGAACGTGATCGCTGTTCGGTTGTTTTTCGAGCCCTGCGGAGGCATCACGCCCCCTTTCGCCCGCCGCCGAACAGACTGGTCAGAAAATGCGGCAGGCCTCGCGCATGGCCGGTGTCGACGTTGACCTCGACGCTCATTCCGGCGCGCAGGGGCGGCAGGTTCTTGTCGCTGGTGTCGACGCGCACGCGCATCGGGATGCGTTGCACGACCTTGACCCAGTTGCCGCTGGTGTTCTGCGCCGGCAGCAACGAGAATTCCTGCGCCGCAGCCGGGCTTATGCTCGCGACGATGCCATGCCGTACCGCGTCCGGATAGGTGTCGACGGTGACGGTGACCTTCTGTCCGGGCCGGACATAGGTCAATTGCGTTTCCTTTGGGTTGGCGTCCACCCAGACGTGGTCTGTATCGACGAGATAGAAGGCAGTTGTCGAAGCGGGCAGATATTTACCCGGCGCGATCGCCGGCACGTTCGTGACGGTGCCGGAGAAAGGCGCCCTGACGACGGTGTGGTTGAGCTCGCGCGCCGCTTCGGCGCGCTGCGCCACCGCCTCGAGATAACCTGGATTCTGGGCGACCGGCCCGTCGGGATCGCTGTTGAGCTTGGCCGCGATCGCGCCGAGCTGCTGATCGAGGGAGAGAAGCTTTTGCTGCGCGTTCTGCTGGTTGAGGCGCGCCTTATCGTAGGCCGACTGAGACGCCACATGGGCGCTCAGAAGCGCCTGCTGGCGGTGGAATTCGGTGTTGTAGTAGGTGACGTCGTCTTGCGCCTGTTTGATCTGCGCCTCTAGGTCTCGATAATTCGCCTTGAGCGCATTGAGGCTCTCCCGGACCCCGCCGACTTGCGCCTCCGCGCGGTCGAGCGCAATACGGAACGGCAGATCATCGAGACGATAGAGGACTTGGCCGGCCGCGACGTGCTGGTTGTCCATCACATCGACGTCCTTGACGATGCCCGAGACATCGGTGGAGATGCCGACCGTGTCGGCTTCGACGTAGGCATCGTCGGTCGACATCACTTGTCCGCCGGTGACGTACCGGTAGACCCCGGCGATCAGGACGAGCGGCAGCAAGAGATAGAGCGCCCAGCGCACGGGCCGCCGACGCGAAGGCCGCCTCTCGGAGGGCGTCGTGGTCGAGGCTTTCGCGCGCGCTGTCGCAACCGCAGGCCTCCTCGCCGGCGCTTCCGTTACCTCGGCATCCGGCGAAATCGTGGTCCCATCGTCGGGCATGATGCTCCCTTCGGCACCTGGATGTGCCTGACGTCACTTTACTTGGGGGTGGACGAGGTCGCTGAAAATCCCATATCTGCTGCATTCGGTGATGAGGAAGATTCAGCAATGTACCGCGGTGACCTTGCCGATCTGACGGCGTTCGTTGCGGTCGCCGACCGTCTCAGCTTCCGGGCGGCGGCGGCGCGGCTCGGCGTCACGCCTTCGGCGCTCAGCCACACCATGCGGCAGCTGGAAGAGCGTCTCGGGGTTCGTCTGTTGCATCGCACGACGCGCAGCGTTTCGCTGACCGACGCGGGTCAGCGTCTTCTGGAGCGGCTACGCCCCGCGATCGACGAGATCGCCGGCGCTCTGAAGGATTTGGACCAGGAGCGGCGCCGGCCCTTCGGACGCCTGCGGATCTATGTGACCGCGCTGGCGGGGGCGGCCGTGATCGCGCCGGTATGGGGCCGTTTCTTGATGACCTATCCGGAGGTCCAGCTGGAAATTCACGTGGACGAAGCGCCCGTCGATCTCGTCTCGAAGGGCTTCGACGCCGGCATCGGGCCGCGGGACCGGGCGACGGCCGATATGATCGCCCTTCGGGTGATGGGGCCCATGAAGGTGGCGGTGGTCGGCGCGTCGGCTTATTTCGCGCGGCGGCATCC
>DASQSR010000208.1:0-2501 GCA_035642295.1 Allostellaceae bacterium
AGCTACTCGGCGGCGCGCGTCCGCGGCCGGGCCGCTGCGCCGGCCGCGCCGTGCTGCGCCGCGCGCAGCGGCTTCAGCACCAAGATCGCCGCCGCCGCCGCCAGCAGGTTCATCACCGTCGCCACGACGAAGACGGTGTGCCAGCTGCCGGTGTCGCTCTTGAGCACGTTGGCGAGCGGCACGAGCCAGGCCGCCATGCCCTTCGCGGTGTAGAGCAGCCCGGCATTGGTGGTGGCGTATTTGGAGCCATAGGTATCGGCGCAGGTCGCCGGGAACAGGCTGAAGATCTCGCCCCAGGTGAAGAAGATCAGTCCGGCGGTGATGATGAAGGCCACCGGCTCGTTGCCGATCGTGCCGAGCAGCCAGTAGGCGACCGCGCCGAGCGTGAAGACGATGGCCATGGTGTTCTCGCGGCCGATATGGTCGGAGACCCAGCCGAAGAACGGCCGCGCCAGGCCGTTCAGGATGTTGTCGACGACCAGCGCCACGGTCAACGTCGTCCAGCCGAGGAAGATGACGGTGTTCGAGAGGCCGTAATCCTTGGCGATCGGCGCCACCTGCGCCGTCGCCATGAGCCCGCTCGCCGCCACCAGAATGAACATGACGTAGAGCACATAGATCGTCGGCGTCTTCAGCATCTCGACCGGTGTGTAGTCGCGCGCCGAGACGCTGATGCGCGGCGGCGCCGCCGGCGCCTGGCCGGGCAGCGGCGCGCGCAGCAGCGGCGACAGCAGCAGGACGATCGCCCCCTGGACCAGGCCGAACCAGAGGAACGCGCTCTCATAGCCATAGGCGCCGATGACTTCGCGGATCGGCACGACCGTCAGCGCCGCGCCCGCGCCGAACCCGGCCGCGGTCAGCCCGGCGGCGAGCCCGCGCCGGTCGGCCCACCATTTGAGGGCGTTGCCGACGCAGGTGCCGTAGACCGCGCCGGCGCCGACGCCGGAGATGGCGGCGGCGACATAGAGCAGCGGCAGCGACGTCGCCATCGAGTCGATGCTCCAGGCGATCGCCACCAGCACGCCGCCGACTGCGACGACGATGCGCGGGCCGAAGCGGTCGACGAACCAGCCTTCGACCGGCACCAGCCAGGTCTCGGTGGCGACGAAGATGCTGAACGCGACCTGGATCGCCGCCCGTCCCCAGTGGTATTTCGTGTCGATCGGGTTGACGAAGAGGGTCCACCCGTATTGCAGGTTGGCGATCATCACCATGCAGATCATGCCGACAATGAGCTGCAGGACGCGATTAGGCGGCGCCGACTGGCTGCGCAATGAACTCGTCATCGACATTTCCATCCCCACTCTCGTTGCTTCGCCGAGGCCCGTCGGCGAGCCTCTTCGGGGGCTCGCTCGCGCGGGTTGCGTCGGGGCAAGGCCGAAGATCGGCTGTGCTCCGCCCGAACAATACCACAATCGCCTCGAATGGAAAGAGATGCCGACGCCAGAAAGCTGCACCGCAAAATCATCTCATGTTCTGATCCGTGCCTTCTCAACAACCTTGGGGTTTCACCGATGATAATGAAGCAGCGCAAGACCCGATATGCTGGCCCATAGATTTTCCCCTCGCCAACATAGTTAAAGAGGACTGTTAGATATTGTGTATGCCAGATTTAATCTTGAGGATAGGCCGGCGCGCGCGGGAATTGTTGCGACCGGCCCCGGAGAGACCGAGTGATGATAATGTCCGAGCACGCGAAACGCCGCGCCCGGCGCCTCGAGGGTTCCCGGCGGCACCCCATGCGCCGCGTTGTCGCGGGCGCCGCTTTCCTGCTGGCGCTGCTGCCGCTCGCCGCGCCGGCGGCCGACGCCCCGGCGCCGAATGCCGCCGGTGCCGTAACGCTGCTGCATCTCAGCGACACGGCCACGCGGCAGGTCGTCCGCGACCGGCTTCACGCCGTGCTGCGCGTCGAGGCCGCGGATGCCGACCCGGCGAAGCTGCAGGCGGAGATCAACCGGCGCCTCGCGGCGGCGGTGGCGCGGGCCAAGGGCGTCGCCGGCGTTTCGCTCTTTACCGGCGGCTATCAGGTCTTCGCCGAGCGCCCCAGGAGCGCGCCGGTGCGCTGGCATGGGGCAGCGAGCTTGTCGCTGACCGCGGCAGAGGCGCCGCCGCTGCTGGCCCTGGTCGGCCAGCTCCAGCAAAGCGACCTCGTCGTCTCCTCGCTCGCCTACGAGCTGTCGCCGGAAGCCACCCGGTCCGCCGAGGACGCGCTCACCACCGAGGCGCTGGCGCGCCTCAGACAGCGCGCCGAACGCGTCGCCGCGAGCCTCGGCCTTGCCGTCCTCGGCATTCGCGACCTCCGCGTCGGTAACGCCGTCGCACCGCCGCCGATGCCGCGCGTCTTCATGGCCAGCGCCGCGCTCTCCAGTTCCGCGCCCGCCCCCGTCGCCGAGCCCGGGGAAGCCACCGTGTCGGTCTCGGTCGACGCCGACATTGCGCTGGGGCCCCGGTGAACGCGCGGCGAACGCGCGTCAGCGCGTTCGTCCGCGGCGGCGGCAGCG
>DASQSR010000209.1:0-2967 GCA_035642295.1 Allostellaceae bacterium
TCGCCGCCATTTCGCAGGGCGTCTACAAGCGCGGCCTCGACGGCAATGTCAGTTCGCCCGGCGCCCTCGACCGCGGCACCAAGGCGCGCGAGCTGGCGGAAGCCGCCTGGGCGCTGGCGGCGGGTTGAGCGGCGCGCGGCGCGCCGGCGCGAGCGGCTAGTCCGAACCGTGCGGCTTTCGCGATTGCTGCGCAATCGCTGGCGCCGCCGAGGACGAACTCGCTCAGGCGAGTTCGCCTCGGTGGCGGGCGCTTTCCTCGAGTTCGGCGGCGGCGATGGCCTTGGCGAGCGCGAGGCTGAGCTCCTTGGCCGATTGCAGCGTCAGCTCGACCGCGACCCGCGCCTCCGGCCCCAGCGCCGCATTCATGAAGTCGAGGGTGACGGCCTCTTCCAGCAGGGCATGGTGCGGGTGGTCGTAGGAGACGACACCATGCGTCAGCGGGAACCAGCCGTCACGGCCCTTGCCGGCGCCCTCGGCGCGGACGATCTCGACGATCGAGGTGCACATGAACGCCGCTCAGGCGGCGAGATGCTTGCGCAGGAAGGCAAACACCTTCTGCCAGCCGTCCAGCGCCTGCTCGACGCGGTAGACCGGCCGGTCGTAGTAGAAGAAGCCGTGACCGGCGCCGTCGTAGCGGTGAAACTCGTAGGACTTGCCGTGCTTCTTGAGCTCGGCCTCGTGCTGGTTCACCTGCTCGGGCGTCGGCGCGCGATCCTCGTTGCCGAAGAGGCCGAGGAGCGGGCAGGAGAGATCCTTGGTGAACTCGATCGGGGCGGTGGGCTGCTTGGGCGTCAGCTCCTCCTTGCTCATCACCACCCGGCCGCCCCAGAGCTCGACGACGGCGTTGATGCTCTTGGTGTGGCAGGCGAAGAGGAAGGCTTGCCGGCCGCCCGAGCAGGTGCCGAAAACGCCGACCTTGCCGTTGAGCCAGGGCTGGGCGCGCAGCCATTGCACCGCGCCTTCGGTATCGCCCATGACCTGAGCATCGGGAACGCCGCCCTCGGCGCGCACCTTGGCGGCGACGTCGTCGGCTTTGCCGTCGCCGGCGCGATGGTAGAGATTGTGGCTGATGGTGGCGTAGCCGTGATGGGCGAATTTGCGCGTCGTCTCGCGGTACCACTCGTCCCAGCCGGGCGCGTGGTGCACGAGCACCATGCCGGGGAACGGCCCCGCTCCCAGCGGCCGCGCAACATAGGCCGAGATCGACTCGCCCTTGTCGCCGCGGATCGCGGTGGTCTCGGCAATCATTCCTTCATAGGCCATATCGCCCTCCCCTCTCTCTGTCGGCTGTTGCCTGCGGCCATCATCCCGCCTCGCAGCTGTAGGTGCAACCGGCAGAGATCGGAGCTCTGTCACTCCCGGGCGAGATCGTGCATGGTGAGGTGCTCGAGCACATCGGGGCCGGTCGGCGCGGTGTAAGTGACGCCGCTCGCCCTGGCGAGCGCCGGCAGCTCGCCGCCGGCCACAAGATCGCCAATCGCCCGGCCCGCTGCATCGATGAGCGGCGCCTCGGTCGAAAGGCCGACGAAGCCGATATTGAAGCCGATCGGGGAACGATACCCGGAAAGTCTGATCCGGCTGTCGTTGTGCGCGGCACGCCAGGCGTCGAAGCGGCGAAGCTCCACAAGCGTCGCATCGAACGCGCCTTGCTCGAGATCGGGCAGAAGCTCGCCGCGCCCCGGCACGAGATGCGTGATGTGGTCGACGAGCCTGCCGCCGGCCCAGGTCATGAGCACGGCATCGGCGAGCGTGCCGTCCTCGACGCCGAGCCGCAGCCCGTCGAGCCCCGCCAGGCTGTTGACCGGCTTCGTCGCCGTCGGCCCGAGCAGAACGACGAAAACCGCACGATGATAGGGCCGCGTCGGCACCAGGGTGCCGAGCGCGATGCGGCGACCGCGATCCGCCGGCGTCGCGCCGGCGAAATCCGGCAGGCGCGCGGCGGCGAGGCCGGGCTTGCCGAGCGCGTCGCGCAGCAGCGGATAGCCGCCCACGAGGTCGCATTTGCCGTCCGACAGCAGCGCATCGGCGGCGAGCGTCGTGCTCGCATCCTCATCGAGCCTGCTGCCGAACCATTGGACGCGCAGCGCGCGGCCGAGGTGTTGCGCCACCTGCTCGGCCACCCTGAGATCGAAGCCGTCACCGCCCGCGCCGTGGCGGACCGACCAGGGCGGCAGGTTCTCGTCGAGGCAGACGGTGAGCGGCGCCGCGGCCGCGACAGGCCCGGGAGCGCCCGTCAGCGCCGCGAGCAAGGCGGCGGCCAGCACGAACCTTCGTCGTCCGCTCACTTCTTGCCCCCGGTCCGCACGTAGTCCCAGATCTCGCCGATCTCATCGAGCGTCAACACGTCGCCCCACGGCGGCATGCCACCGCTCTTGCCGTTGACGACGGAGTCGAGAAAGCGCTCCTGTTCGTCGCGCGGAAAGGTGCGGAGATCGTAAGTCACGTTCCCCGCGCTCGCCATGTTGAAGCCATGACAATGGGAGCAATGCTGCGCGTAGAGCTGCCTGCCCTGCGCGATCCGCGCGGGCTCGGCCCCGTCCGGCGCCGCGCCCGTCGGCAGCGCGGCGCCGGCGCCGATCACCACCGCGGCCGCCGCCAGGAGGAGAGCGGCCGCGGTGCGACGGCGTGTCATGGACGGCGATGCGAGGCTCACTTCTCCAGGGCAAACACCCAGAGCGAGCCGCCGGCGGGCACGTTCTTCAGCCGCTCGTCGCCGGAGAACAGCGAGTAGACGCCGCCGATGCCGCTCGACACCGCGACGTATTGGCGGCCGTCCTGTTCCCAGGTAACCGGCTGCCCTTCGATGCCGGAGCCGGTCTGGAACTGCCAGAGTTTCTTGCCGGTCTCGGCGTCGAACGCCTCGAACTCGCCGGTGAGGCGGCCGCTGAAGACGACGCCGCCGGCGGTGGTGAGGACGCCGGAGAAGCGCGGCAGGTCGCTCGGCTGCTCCCATTTGGCCTTGCCGGT
>DASQSR010000210.1:0-4102 GCA_035642295.1 Allostellaceae bacterium
CTCGAGCCCGGCGCGGCCGGTGTCTTCCAAGGCGCGCTGGTTGGGAAAGAGCCCCTCCTCCCAGCCGGGCAGGAAGACGGTGTCGAACTCGAGCCCCTTGGCGCCATGCAAGGTCATGATGCTGACCATCTCGCCGCCGGAGGCGGCGGTGTTCTCCATCACCAGGCTGACATGCTCGAGGAAGCCGGCGAGATTGTCGAACTCGGCCATGGCGACGACCAGCTCTTTCAGATTGTCCAGCCGGCCCGGCGCCTCGGGCGATTTGTCGGCCAGCCACATGGCGGTATAGCCGCTCTCGTCCAGCACCGTCTTGGCCAGGTCGGTGTGGATCATGGTCTCGGCCATCCCGCGCCAGCGCCCGAACGCGGCGAGGAAGTCGCGCAAGGCGCGGCGCGCCGCCGGCTTCAGCTCGTCGGTCTCGACGATCCGCTGCGCCGCCTCGACCAGCGGGACGCTCTGCGCGCGCGCCAGGGCGTGCAGCGCCTGCAAGGTGACATCGCCGATGCCGCGACGCGGCACATTGACGATGCGCTCGAAGGCGAGATCGTCGGCCGGCTGATGGACGAGGCGGAGATAGGCCAGCCCATCGCGGATCTCCTGGCGCTCGTAGAAGCGCGGTCCGCCGATGACGCGATAGGGAAGGCCGAGGGTGATGAAACGCTCCTCGAACTCGCGCGTCTGGAAGCCGGCGCGCACCAGGATGGCGATCGCGGAGAGCGGCTCGCCGCGGCGCTGGCGGGCCTCGATCTCGTCGCCGACCCAGCGCGCTTCCTCCTCGCCATCCCAGAGGCCGCGCAGCACGATCGGCTCGCCCTCGTCGAGCTCCGTCCACAAGGTCTTGCCGAGCCGGCCCTGGTTCTTGGCGATGAGCGCCGAGGCGGCGGCGAGAATGTGCGGCGTCGAGCGGTAGTTCTGCTCGAGCCGGATGATCTGCGCGCCGGGGAAGTCGCGCTCGAAGCGGAGGATGTTGCCGACCTCGGCGCCGCGCCAGGAATAGATCGACTGGTCGTCGTCGCCGACGCAGCAGAGATTGCGGTGACCCTGGGCGAGAAGGCGGAGCCAGAGATATTGCGCGACGTTGGTGTCCTGGTACTCGTCGACCAGGATGTAGCGGAAGCGGTGCTGGTAGTCGGCGAGAATCTCGGGCCGGGCGGTGAAGATCGTCAGGTTGTGCAGCAAGAGATCGCCGAAATCGGCGGCATTGAGGGTCAGCAACCGCTCCTGGTAGAGGCGGTAGAGCGCGAGGATGCGGCCATCGGCGAGCTCCGACTGGTCGCCCGGCGGCACCTTGTCCGGGACGAGGCCACGATCCTTCCAGCGCTCGACGGCGCCGAGCAGCAGCCGCGCCGGCCAGCGCTGCTCGTTGACGCCTGCGGCCTGGGCGATCTGCTTGACCAGGCGAAGCTGGTCGTCGGTGTCGAGGATGGTGAAATTGGGTTTGAGGCCCACGACTTCGGCATGGCGCCGCAGCAGGCGGGCGGCGATCGCGTGAAAGGTGCCGAGCCAGAGTCCTTCGGCGCTCGCGCCGAGCATGCGCTCCAGCCGCTCGCGCATCTCCAGCGCCGCCTTGTTGGTGAAGGTCACCGCCAGCACCTGGCTCGGCCAGGCGCGGCGGCTGAACAGGATATGCGCGAGCCGCGTCGTCAGCACCCGCGTCTTGCCGGTGCCGGCCCCGGCCAGCACCAGCACCGGCCCGTCGACCGCTTCGGCCGCCCGGCGCTGCGCGTCGTTGAGCCCGGCGAGATAGGCCGGGGTCGAAGCGGAAATGGCGGAAGGGTGGGGCTCGGCCATTGCCGGGTTTATAGCATAGCGGCGGCGCCACGGGAGGGGCGCGCCGGCGCGAAGCGGCATTCTGCGGCGATGCCGCGCGGCGGTTGAAATCACTGGAGAGTTCCGCGGGGAAACGCCGTATGATGCGCCGCCTCATGCACGCTGCCATCATCATCCTCGTTTTCCTGCTCACTTATCTCGGCATGGCTGCCGGTCGGCTCCCCTGGCTTCAGGTCGACCGGACCGGCATCGCGCTGCTCGGCGTCATCGCGCTGCTGGCGACCCAGACGGTGACGCTCGACGACCTCGGCGGCAACATCGACACCGCGACCCTGGTGCTGCTCTTCGCCCTGATGATCATCTCGGCGCAGTTCCTCTCCTCGGGGTTTTTCGACCTGTGCGCCGACTGGATCAGCCGGCGCCCCGGCGGCCCGGCGCGGCTGCTGGCGGTGACCGTCGCGGTGTGCGGCGGCCTCGGCGCCCTGTTTGCCAACGACATCCTCGTCTATCCGCTGGTGCCGCTGCTCATTGCCGGCGCGCGGGCGCGCAGCCTCGACCCGCGGCCCTTTCTCATTGCGCTCGCCTGCGCCACCAACGCCGGCTCGGCGGCGACGCTGATCGGCAATCCGCAGAACATCCTCATCGGCCAGATCGGCAGCCTCAGCTTCCATACCTTTCTCCTCGCCTGCCTGGTGCCGGCGCTGGTCGCGCTGCTCTGCGTCTTCGGCATCGTCTGGCTGCTCTGGCACGACCGCATCGAGGGCACGGTGCTGGCGGTGACGCGCGATTCGCCGGAAGTGACGCAGCACCCCTATGACCGCAGCCAGACGATCAAGGGCCTCGTCGCCATGGGGGCACTGCTGATCCTGTTCATGACCTCGCTGCCGCGCGAGATCGGCGGGCTGGTCATCGCCGCGCTGCTGCTCGCCAACCGCAAATTCACCAGCCGGACAATGATCGCCGCGGTCGACTGGCCGCTGCTGCTGCTCTTCGTCTGCCTTTTTGCCATCACCGGCGCGCTCGCCGATACCGGTTTGCCCTGGAAGGTGGTGTCGGGACTGCAATCGATCGGGCTGCTCCCCGACAACCTGGCGGTGCTGACGCCGATGACGCTGCTGGTGAGCAACACCATCGGCAATGTGCCGGGGGTGATCCTGCTGCTGCAGATCTGGCCCAACCCGCCGCAAGGCGCCCTCTACGCGCTGGCGCTGCTGTCGAGCCTCGCCGGCAATCTGCTGGTGGTGGGGTCTTTCACCAACCTCATGGTGCTGGAGCGCGGCGCCGCCTTCGGCGTGCGCATCGGCTTTGCCGACTATGCCCGCGCGGGCGTGCCGATCACGCTGCTCTCCATCGGCTTTGCCGTGTTCTGGCTGGCCTGGACCGGCTGGCTGCCGCTGTGGCCGGGCGGGAGCGCCGGATGAGCCCGATCCTGATCCGCGCCGCCGGGCCGCAGGATGTCGGGACGCTCCTCGGCTTCGTCCGGGCGCTCGCCGCTTTCGAGCGCGTCCCCGACGCGGTGCGCGCCAGCGAGGCCGACCTGTTGCGCGATGGCTTCGGCCCGGTCCCGCGCTTCGAGGCGCGGCTCGCGGTGATCGACGGCGCCGCCTGCGGCTTCACCCTCTTCTTCACCACCTATTCGACCTGGGAGGGCCGGCCCGGCCTCCATCTCGAGGACATCTATGTGGCGGATTGGGCACGCCGGCGCGGGGTCGGCCGGCAACTGCTCGCCGATCTCGCGGCGATCGCGGTCGAGCGGCAATACCGGCGGCTCGATCTCTCGGTCCTCGACTGGAATCCGGCGCGGGGCTTCTACGAGCGCATCGGCATCCGCCACCACGCGGGCTGGCTGCCGTACCGGGTCAGCGGCGAAGCGCTCGCCGCCCTCGCCGAGCTGCGCGACTAGGAATTACGCTTCTAAGCGAGCCTAAGCGGCTGCTCGTGTACTGGTTACGCGCTAAGGTGCAAACAACAGCCAGGGGCCTCGCGAAACGACGCTGCCAAACCAAAGGGCGCTGAGATGATTTCCATCGTCTATAACGAAACTCAGAAAGCTATCGAGATATACTTGGACATCAAGGGTGCGGACCTACTTATTCGGAAGTTGGAACACCTGAAATCCGAGGAGGGCCACATTCATCTATACGCCACGAATGATGATCGTGGCGTGTCTACGAGATCGCCTTATCAAGAAAAAGAGGTGTACGGCGAACTCATTTTGGACCTGCTCCCATCCGAGGCTTGGGAGGACATGGAATCGGCGTAGGTGCACATGGCTCATCCCTAGCCGAGACCGCTAGCGTGCCGCGCAGGCGTGGTCCTGCAGCGATTCGCT
>DASQSR010000211.1:0-8990 GCA_035642295.1 Allostellaceae bacterium
CAGCGCGTTCGTCCGCGGCGGCGGCAGCGATTGCGCAGCAATCGCGGGAGCCGCACCGTTCGGACTAGCCTCGGTCCGAGAGGGCAGAGAGGGGGTAAGACCCAGCCCCCTCCCCCGCTAACTCCCCCGCTAACTCCCCTGCTCCGCGCGCGCGGCGGTGCGCTCGCCGGCGCGGCGGAGCTGCAAGGCGCGATCCTCGATCGGGCGCGCGGCATCTTCGCTGACGCGGCTCGAGATGCGCAGCAGTTGCGCGCTGCCCTTGAGCAGATTGTCGAGCGTCTCGTTGACGAAGCCGCGCTGGATCTCGGCGACCTGCTCGATCGTCGTGCAGCGCATCAGCTCCTGCGAGGCGCGGGCCGAGGCGCGCAGGTTGCGGCTGATCCATTCGAGCCAGGCGTGGCGCATCTCGCCGAGGCCGCCGGCGGCGATGCTGGAGCAGGTGGCGATCACCTGCACGTCCTCGGCCGAGAGCTGTGCCGTCTCGTTGAAGATGTCGGCGGCGGCGAAGACCGCGCTCTTGGCGCCCGCCGTCGCTTCGCTGACCCGGCCGAGAGCGGCGCTGGCGCTCCCGCCGACGTCCTCGCGCCGTTCCGTCATCGCCCGGTCGAGCGCCGCGCTTTCTTCCTCGTCGAGCGCCCGGCGCAGTGGCGCCAGCAGCCGCTCCTCCTCGCGCATATGCTGCTGCGCCGCGGTTCTGAGCTCGCCCGCCTTCTCGCTGAAGCCGGGACCGTCCTTCGCCACACTGTCAAACTCGCCCGCGCGCTGCCGCATCTCTTGATGCGCATGGCTTGCCGCGGCGAGGAAGGCATCGATGCCTTCGTGCGCATCGCGATGCTGCCGCAGTGCCGGGTACAAATGCGCTTCTTCCTTTTGCATATGCTCGCCGAGCAGTTGGGTGAACTGCCGACTCATTCGCTCGCGCGTCTTGAGCGGTTCTTCCGAGCTTTCCTCGAGCCGCTCCAGCGCCTCGGTGATGCGCAGATGCTCGCGCCTGATGATCTCCCCGAATTCCATGACCCTCTCCGCCCTAGGAGTAACCTGACCACCGTGAACGGTTTTGCCGTAGCGCGGTTCGCGCGGCAGCGCCGTCCGGCGACGAACTCGACCGCTGCGCGATCGTCAAGCGGCGCCTCGCGTCTCTCGCCAAAGGGCTCTCTCGCTATGCCGCCGGCGAGGAATGCGGACTCCGCCCGATCGTCAAAGCCGCGCGCTCGAAGCGCTGGTGATCCCAGCGGCGCGATATCGCGCCTGGGCGGAACGCGCCGCGGGAGAGGCGGAGCGAGCGCGGCGGCTCGCCGCGGCCGCAGCCGTGGAGGCCCGCTTGCGGCGGCTCCGCGAGGCGGTCTGACCCGCGCTCCCGTCGCTTTCGCCCTATTGTCTCATGACGATGTCGGGTCTATGCCGTCGAGCTTCTGCTGCAGCTCGTCGGCCATTTTATCGTAGCTTTCCGCGGCCTTGAGCAGGCCGGACCGGGCATCCGGGTCGCCGAGATGCGCGGCGGCGGCGCGAAGTTCTTCGGCCCGCCTGCGCCACTCCTGGACCCGTTCTATCGACAGCGGCATGACGGAGCTGCAAGGGCCGCGGTCGCCGGCTTCACGCCGCCGACATGGTTTTTCGGATCGCCTCGATGAGGGCGGCCGCGCGGATCGGCTTCTCGAGGAGGGGATTGCTGCGCGCCTTTTGGCGCTGATCGAGGAAGCCGGTGATGTAGATGACGTGGAGCCGCGGCCGCATCACCTTCGCCTGGCTGGCCAGCTCGGCGCCGTCGAGTCCGGGCATCTTGATGTCGGCGATCATCAGGTCGACGTGGCGCTCGGCCAGGATGCGGATCGCTTCGAACCCGTCGCGCGCAGTCACCACGGCATAGCCGGGTTCCCGCAGGATCTGGGCGACAACCTCGAGCACTGTGGGGTCGTCGTCGGCGACGAGGACCGTGTATGCATACGTCATCGCTCCCGAAAACGATCGTCGGGCGGGTTTGATCCAACTTCGCTGCGCGGTAGCGCGCAGCGCGCTCGGTCGCTGTGCCCGACACGCGCGGCCCGTCCGCGCCGCGGCGCCCGGAGCCACTTTTTTGACATAGGCGCAAACCTCTGATCGCGCGCTCGGCGGCGGCAAATTGATCTGCGGCAGCCTGGTGCACCAGCTTCGTTCGATCACGAGCCGCAGGGACGCGCGCCGGCTTCAGCTGAGACTCGTGGGCCGCGCTGCGCAACGGGCACTCGCCGCGTTCGCAGTTCGTCAGGGCGTCAGTATTCCGGCGAGGGCGAGCCCCGCGACCGTCGCCGCCGCGGTCGGCCGGAGGCGATCGCCGAGCTGGCTGCGCGCGCCAACGCCGAGCGCGATGCCGACGGCCTGCACCAGCAAAGCGGCGCTGAGAAAGCCCAGGGCATAGGGGAAGGGCGTGGCGCCCGCTGGAATCTCCGTGCCGTGGGCATAGCCATGGACGAGGCCGAACAATGCGGCGAGCGCGATGCCCGCGACGAGCCTTGGCCGCGCCGCCACGGCGACCAGCACGCCAAGGATCGCGACCGAGAGCGCGATGCCGTCCTCGGCCCCGGGAACATAGAAGCCCGCTTCCGCCAGCCCGGCGCCGATCGCCATCGCCGCGACGAAGCCGCCGGGAACGAGCCAAAGCCCGCGTCCGCCGATCAGCGCTGCCCAGGCGCCGAGCGCGGCCATGGCCAGAACATGTCCGGCGGCGGCGAAAGGATGGGCGAAGCCGGCGCTCCAATCGCGGTGGGCGGCGCCGAAATGGCTCGAAGCGGCCGCTCCGGCGAAGCCGCAAAGCCCCAGCCAGGCGGCGGCTCCCAGCCCGGCCAGCACCAGAACGAGACGACCGCGCGACCGCATGCTCTCTCCCTGTGCCCTGCAATCCCCCCAGGAATAAAGCAAGATCGAGGCCAATCGATTCCGATGCCGCCACTCCCGCTTCCGCCCCAGGGCGCTGCATTCGGCTGGCGGTTTCCTGGGCAGGCGCCGCGCGCGGGGGCAGGCTCGGGCAGGGAGACGTGGACGAAAGGTGCCGCCGCGTGTTAGGCGAGGCTCGGAGCCCCCTGATATTTCCCAGAGAGGCTCCTACGGCGGCGATGACGCCGCCGCTGCCGAGGAGAGCGTGGTGATCCAGCGGGCGCGACTGTGGTCCGGGCTGGTGATGCTGGCCTATGTGGTGACGCACTTCCTAAACCACAGCCTCGGCCTCGTGTCGGTGCGGGTGATGGATGTGGTGCTCCGCGGCGTCTATCACGTCTGGGCGAGCCCGCCCGGCACGCTGCTGCTCTATGGCGCTTTCGCGACGCATTACAGCCTCGCGCTCCGCGCGCTATGGCAGCGGCGCGCGTTGCGCATGCCGCTCGCCGAGGCGATGCAGCTCGTTCTCGGCTTCTCCATCCCCTTCCTGCTCGCCGAGCACGTCATCTCGACCCGCGTCGGCGACAGCCTCTTCAATGCCGATTACGGCTATTACTCCTCGGTGCTGCTGACATTCTTCGTCGCGAGCCCGTGGCGCGGCGTGCTGCAGCTCACCGTGCTCGTCGTCGCCTGGGTGCATGCGATGATCGGGCTGCGCTTCTGGCTGCGGTTGAAGCCCTGGTATCCGCGCTGGCAATGGGCGCTCTTCGCCGCCGCGCTGCTGCTGCCGACCCTGGCGATCCTCGGCTTTGCCGAGGGCGGGCGCGAAGTCGCCGGCTTGGCGCAAAGCCCCGCCTGGGTCGCGCGCAACGCCGCCGAGCATCCGCGCGCCGCTCCCGCCGATCTTGCCTTCCTCACCGATCTCGTCCTCGGCACGCGGGGCTTCTTCGCCGCGGCGCTGCTCGCCGTGCTGCTGGCGCGCAGCGTCCGCCGCCAGCTCCAGCGCCGGCGCGGCCTCATCCGCCTCGCCTATGGTTCCGGCCGCGTGGTCGAGATCGTGCCCGGCCTCTCGGTGCTCGAGGCGAGCCGGCTCGCCGGCATTCCCCATGCCTCGGTCTGCGGCGGGCGTGGCCGCTGCTCCACCTGCCGCGTCCGCATCGTCGGCGATCCCGTCGGCATTCCGCTGCCTTCGCTCGAGGAGCGGCGCGTTCTGGAGCGCGTCGGCGCCGCGCCCGATGTCCGCCTCGCCTGCCAGCTCCGGCCGCGCGGCGCCGTCAGCGTCACGCCGCTCCTGCCGGCGATGGCGCAGCCGCGCGACGGCTTCGCCCGCCCCGCCTATCTCCACGGCAGCGAGCGCGAGATCGCCATCCTCTTCGCCGATCTGCGCGCCTTCACCCGGCTCGCCGAGCGCAAGCTGCCCTACGATCTCGTCTTCCTGCTCAACCGCTACTTCGCCGCCATGGGCCATGCGATCGAGGAGGCGGGCGGCCATATCGACAAGTTCATCGGCGACGGCGTCATGGCGCTTTTCGGCCTCGACCGCGGCGTCGATGTCGGCTGCCGCGAAGCGCTCGCCGCGGCGCGCGCGATGAGCCTCCGCCTGCAGCAACTGAACGAGGCGCTGGCGCACGATCTCGAGCGACCGCTGCGCATCGGCATCGGCATTCACGTCGGCCACGCCATCGTCGGCGAGATGGGTTACGGCCGCGCCGTGTCGCTGACGGCGGTCGGCGATGCCGTCAACACCGCGAGCCGCCTCGAAGGCGTGGCGCGCGACAATGGCGCCGAGCTCGTCGTCTCCGAGGCGGTGCTGACCCATGCCGGGATCGCGCTTGACGAGAGCCCGGCGCAGGAGCTCGAGATCCGCGGCCGGGTGGAGCGGCTGACCTTGCGCATCCTGGCCTCGGCGCGCACCTTGCCGGCGCCGTCCGTTCGCGGCGCGCGGCGTCCGCCTTCAGGCGCCGCGCTCAGCGCCAGCGATCCAGCGTGAACAACTCCTGCGGCCGGCCGACGCCGCGTAAGGCATAGCGGCCGACGGAGACGACGGCGCGGCGCGCTTCGGCACCCGCCGCCGCGACGAAGGCCTCCGACAACAGCACCGGCTGCTCCGCCGACCGGCACATCGCCGCAATGCGGCTGGCCTCGTTCACCGCCGGGCCGACCACGGTGAAGTCGAGCCGCGTGATGCTGCCGATATTGCCGTAGAACATCGCGCCGGCGTGCAGGCCGAGATAGAGCTCTGTCGCCGGCAGTCCGGCGGCGGCGCGCCGCCTGCTCAGCGCCGCCGCCTGCCGCTGCGCGGCTTCCGCCGCTGCGAGCGCCCGTGCGCAGGCGCGCTCTGGCGTCTCGGCGGCGAAGAGCGCCAGCACGCCGTCGCCGATCAGCTTCAGCACGTCGCCGCCCGCGCCCTCGATCGCCGAGATGACCGCATCGGCATAGTCGTTGAGGAGCGGAATGATCTCGTGCGGCGCGGCCGTGTCGGAGATGCGGGTATAGCCGCGCAGGTCGCTGTACCAGATGACGGCGTTGATCTTCTCCGCGATGCCGCGGTCGAGGATGCCGCGAAGCACGCGCTTGCCCGCGTCGCGGCCGAGATACGTCTCGACCAGCGTCGCCGCAATGCGCGCCAGCGAGGCGGACTTGATGCCAAGGCCAAGCGCGCCGCTCAGCCGGCGCAGCGCGGCGAGGTCGTGCTCGGCGAAGCCCGAGGCGACGTCGGTCGCGAACGAGGCGTAAACGCAGTCCATCTCGCCGATGACCCGGTCGGCGGCGAAGCGATGGACGAGCGCGACATAGTCGACCATGCCTTCGGCGCGCAGCTCGCGAAGGTTGCCGAGCGGCGGCAGCTCGGTCACGTCGAGGCGCTGGCGCAGCATCGTCTCGCCGGTTTCGAGCAGCCGGTAGAACGGGCTCCGCCGCCAATTCTCGGCTGCCTCGCCGTCCCTCGTCGAGCCGTATTCGGAAATCTCCGCTTCGTCCGGCTTGTCCGCGCGCCAGCGAAAAACGCGCCCTTCATGGATCGGGTGCAACGTGTCGACGACCACCAGGGCGCGCGCCACCGGCAGTCCCGACGCCAGCGCGCGCCGGCAGAACCCGCCAAGCAGCGCCGTTTCCGAGAGGCCCGCGAGGCCGCCCTCGATCAGCCAGTCGCTGAGCTCGGTGACTGCCGCTTCGTCCATCGAGCCATGCTAGGAGAGGACGCGGCGGCGGGGAAGCAACGTCGTCGCCAGGAAGAGTGCGAAGAGCAGCGCCAGTGCCGCCAGCAGCCCCTCGGGGTCCCACAAATCCATGGCCATGCCGCCGACGCTCGGACCGATCAGCGAGCCCGCGCCATAAGCGACGATGAGCGCCGCATTGGCGCCGACGAGTTCGGCGCCGCGAAAGCGCGCCCCGGCCATGGCGAGCGCCACCGGATAGATGCCGGCGGCAAGGCCGCCCCAGACCAGCACCGCAGCGAAGATCGTCGAGGCCCCTGAGGCGGCGAGCAGCGGCATCAGCGCCGCGCCGGCGAAGCCGCCGGCGGCGCAGAGGCGCAGCACGCTGATCCGGTCGAGCTTGTCCGAGAGCCAGCCGATCGGCAGCTGCAGCGCGATGGCGCCGAAGCCGAGCGCGGTCAGCAGCGCCGCCGCCGCAACGCGGTCGAAGCCGACGCGCACGCCCCAGATCGGCAACAGCGCCATGGCCGCCGACTCGAAGCAGCCATAGAGCGCCACGGCGAGCACGATGAACGGCGCGCGCGCGACAATGGCGAAAAGGCTCGCGCTCTTCTCGCGGCCGAGGCTGCGGGCCAGGGATCCGACGCCGATGAGCGGCAACGCCGCCGCCGCGCTGATGGCGGCGCCGGCGAGATACGGCGTCCAGCCCGCGATGCCGGTCAGCCCGAGCAGCAGCGGTCCCAGGGCGAAGCCGCCGGCGAGCGCCGCGGCATAGGCGCCGATGACGCGGCCGCGGCTCTTGTCGCCGGCCAGCATGTTGATCCAGGCCTCGCTGGCGGTGAAAACGCTCGATCCGGCCATGCCGAGCATGAAGCGAAGCGCGAACCAGGCGCCGAGCCCGTCGAACGGTTTCATCGGCAGGAAGATCGCGACGTCCAGCGCAAGGCAGGCAAGCAGGAACGCGCGCAGGCCGAAGCGCCGCACCAGCATCGGCGTCCACAGCGGCCCGACCAGCACGCCGAGATATCCCGCCGCCGCGTTGAGCCCGGTGAGGCTCGCCTCGGTGCCGCGCGCTTCCAGCGTCAGCGAGAACAGCGGCGTCGCAAAGCCGACGCCCATGCCGAAGATCGCCACCGCGCCGATCGCCGCCGCGAGGCTCCAGCGGCGCTGCGCCTCGGTGAGGGCATCGATCCCCCTCTCAACCCCATTGGGGCGGAGAGGGTTGGGGTGAGGTGGGGGAGCGGCGGCGGAATCGTCGGGCATCACTCCCTCATGCGGATGCGTGGCCGCGCTTGCGGGCGGCTGCTATGCTCGCGCGAGAGAAGCAGAAACGCCGGAGGAAAGCTATGGCCGAGCCCGCCATTCTCTATGACGTGAAGGAGCGCATCGCCACCGTCACGTTCAACCGGCCGGATCGGCTCAACGCCTTCAACGCCGAGACCGAGACGGGACTGCGCCAGGCGATGGCGCGCGCGGCGGAGGACGAAGGCGTGCGCGTCATCATCCTCACCGGCGCCGGCCGCGGCTTCTGCGCCGGCGCCGATATGGAGCGGCTGTCCGGCGCCGCCGATTCGCGCGGCGGCAACATTCCGCGCGAGGCGCCGACGGCGTTCGCGCCCGAGGCGCGCGCCGATTTCCGCCACCGCTACACCTATTTCCCCGCCATCCCCAAGCCGATCATCGCCGCCGTCAACGGACCGGCGGCGGGGCTCGGCCTCGTCTTCGCCTGCTATTGCGACCTGCGCTTCGCCGGCAGCGAAGCGATCTTCACCACGTCGTTCGCGCGCCGCGGCCTCATCGCGGAGTATGGTCTCGCCTGGCTGCTGCCGCGCCTCGTCGGGCCCGGCCGCGCCGCGGATCTTCTCTACTCGGCGCGCCGCGTTGCGGCCGATGAGGCGGAGCGGATCGGCCTTGCCGACCGCGTCTTCCCGCAGACCCTGTTCATGCCGCGGGTCCTCGACTATGCCGCCGAGCTGGCGAATGCCGTCTCGCCGCGCTCGCTCGCGGTGATGAAGCGTCAGCTCTGGGCGGCGATGCTGGGCGGCCTCGATGAGGCGGTGACCCTCGCCAACGAGGAAATGCGCCTCAGTTTCCTCAGCGCCGACTTCAAGGAAGGCGTCGCCCACTTCGTCGAAAAGCGCCCGGCAAGGTTCACCGGGCGATAGCTGTCAGCTGTCAGCCCTCAGCTGTCAGTTCTCACATTCCTCTGCCGCCGCCGAGAAAGCGCATCCGGTGGCTCGTCTCGGTCCGGCTTTCTGACGACCGAAAGCTGATAGCTGACGGCTGTCAGCTGACAGCTCACTTCGGAAACTCCCCCACGATCGTGCAGCGCTTCAGCACCTCGCGGTCCTCGCGCGGCAGGCGGTGTGCGAGCGCGAAGCGGCGCCAGCGCGCGGCGAGGGAAGATGCCGGGACGGCGCCGCCGAGTGGCGCGAGCTGCACGACGTTCTCGCGGAGAGCGCGCGGGCCGAGGAAGCAGGAAGGACCGATCGCCTCGGTGATCGCCCGCGCCTCGCGGCGCGCCACCTCGTCCTCGACGAAGGCGGCCCAATTGGCGGCGAGGCAGCCGCCCGGCGCGAGCGCCTGGGCGCAGTCCCGCCAGAAGCCCGGCGCCATGCTGCTGACGCCGCGGCCGTCATAGAGATCGGCGAGGATCACGTCGTAGCGGCCGCGCGCCTCCGCTACCACGCGTTGCGCGTCCTCGGCGACGACCGGCTGGACGATGTGGAAGAAACGCCGCGCGAGGTCGATCACCGCCGGGTCGCGCTCGACCGTGGTGACGGCGCAATCCGGCAGATAGGCGGCGAGGTGCCGCAGCATGGCGCCGCCGCCGAGGCCGAGCAGCAAGGCGGTGCGTGGCTCCCGCGCCAGCGCGAACGCGACCAGCATCAGCCGCTCATAGAGGAAAACGAGTCGCTCGGGATGGAGGAGATCCATGCCGGATTGCTCGGTCAGGAGCCCGCTTCCGTCGATGGCGCCGAGGAT
>DASQSR010000212.1:0-3310 GCA_035642295.1 Allostellaceae bacterium
GCGTCTCACCACCGCCGGCGACCGGCATTCCGACGCGGCCCGCCGCAGCTTCCGCCGCACCCGCGTCGGCTCCAACGATGCTGGCTCCCGATCCGGCGCTCGATTCCGCCAAGGCCGCGCGCGGCGGCAGGCTGCGCCGCGCCACGCGCTATCTCGTCAACGGCATTCTCGACGTCACGATTCGCCGCTTTCGCGCGGCGGAAGGCGGGGGAGCCGGCGGGCGCCGCCGCGGCTGAACGCCCCGGGATATCCCCATAGGGAGCCCGCCAGCGCCGTGGTAAGCTGCGCCGCGGCCTCGAGGCCGCCGAAACTGCCGTTCCTTCGCCATGTCGGACGTCAAGGCGCTCATTTCCAAGCTCAACCCGGCCTGCAAGCGCGCCCTCGAGACGGCGGCCGAGCTCTGCCTCGCGCAGACCCATTTCTCGGTCGAGGTCGAGCACCTGCTGCTGAAGCTGGCGGAGAAGCCCGACGGCGATGTCCAGCGCGTGCTGCGCTATTACGAGATCGACGCCGGCGCCGTCGCCAAGCAGCTCGGCGCCGCGATCGAGAAGCTGAAGCGCGGCAACAGCCGCACGCCGAGCCTCTCGCCGCATCTGCTGACCCTGTTCGAAGGCGCGTGGGTCATCAGCTCGCTGCGCCTCGCTCAGCCCGCGATCCGCTCCGGCGCCGTGCTGCTGGCGCTGCTCGACGATGACGCGCTGCGCGCGTTGCTGCTTGAGGCGGTGCCGGTCCTGGCGACCTTGCCGCGCGGCCGCCTGGCGGAGGATCTGCCGGAGCTGCTGCACGGCACGGCGGAGGATCCGGCGCCACAGCCCGCCGCGACGAGCAGCGCTCCGGCACGCGCCGGCGCTCCCTCGCGCAGCCCCGCGCTCGACGCCTACACCATCGATCTCACCGCCGAGGCGGAGGCGGGCCGCATCGATCCCATCATCGGCCGCGACGCCGAGATCCGCCAGATCGTCGACGTGTTGATGCGCCGCCGGCAGAACAACCCGATCCTCACCGGCGAGGCCGGCGTCGGCAAGACGGCGATCGTCGAAGGCTTCGCCCAGCGCATCGTCTCGGGCGACGTGCCGCCGCCGCTGCGTCCGGTGCAGGTCCGCATCCTCGATCTGGGCCTGCTGCAGGCCGGCGCCGGGATCAAGGGCGAATTCGAGAACCGGTTGAAGCAGGTGATCGAGGAAGTGCGCGGCTCGCCGCGGCCGGTCGTGCTGTTCATCGACGAGGCGCACACGCTGATCGGCGCCGGCGGCGCCGCCGGGCAGGGGGATGCCGCCAATCTGCTGAAGCCGGCGCTGGCGCGCGGCGAGCTGCGCACCATCGCCGCTACCACCTGGGCCGAGTACAAGAAATATTTCGAGAAGGATCCGGCGCTGGCGCGGCGCTTTCAGGTGATCAAGGTCGAGGAGCCCGACGAGGCGGCGGCGATCGCCATGCTGCGCGGCCTCGTGCCGAAGCTCGAGCGCCATCACGGCGTGCGCATCCTCGAGGAGGCCGTCGGCGAGGCCGTGCGTCTCTCGCATCGCTACATCGCCGGCCGCCAGCTTCCCGACAAGGCGGTGAGCCTCCTCGACACCGCCGCGGCGCGTGTTGCCATCGCGCAGGCGAGCCAGCCGCCGGCGCTGCAGGACGCGATCCGGCGCTGCGAGGCGCTGAAGGCGGAGATCGAGCTGCTGTCGCGCGAGAAGATCGCCGGGCGCGACCATGCCGAGCGCATCGAGCGGCTGCTCGAGGAGCAGGCGCAGAGCGAGGAGACGCGCCATCGCCTCGCCGCGCGCTGGGAGCAGGAGCGCGCCACGGTGCGCCGCCTCGGCGAGCTCGAGCGTGACGTCGAGAGCGCCGCGCCGGGCAAGGACATCGCCGGGCTGCTGGCGATGCTGGGCGGCGTCCGGCTCGAGCTCGAGGCGATCCAGGAAGGGGAGGCGATGGTGCCGGCGCATGTCGACACCCGCACCATCGCCGAAGTCGTCTCCGGCTGGACCGGCATTCCCGTCGGCAAGATGCTGAGCGACCGCATCGCGACGGTACGCGGCCTGAAGCAGCGGATGACGGAACGGGTCGTCGGGCAGGAGGCGGCACTCGAGGTGATCTGCCGGCGCATGCAGACCTACCACGCCGATCTCAGCGAGCCCGGCAAGCCGACGGGAGTCTTCCTCCTGGTGGGCCCAAGCGGCGTCGGCAAGACCGAGACGGCGATCACCCTCGCCGATCTGCTCTATGGCGGCGAGCGCACGATGATCACCGTCAATATGTCGGAATACCAGGAGGCGCATTCGGTGTCCGGCCTCAAGGGGGCGCCGCCGGGCTATGTCGGCTACGGCAAGGGCGGCGTCTTGACCGAAGCGGTGCGGCGCAACCCCTATACCGTCGTGCTGCTCGACGAGGTCGAGAAGGCGCATCCCGATGTGCTGGAGCTGTTCTATCAGGTCTTCGACAAGGGCGTGCTCGAGGACAGCGAGGGGCAGGTGGTCAATTTCAAGAACGCCACCATCCTGCTGACCTGCAACATCGGCGCCGAGACGATCATCGATCTCGTGCGCGCGAGCCGCGGCCAGATCGACGCCGGCGACATCGTCGAGGCGATCCGGCCCGAGCTCGTCCGGCACTTCAAGCCGGCCTTCCTCGGCCGTCTCGTCGTCGTGCCCTATCTGCCGCTCGGCGACGCCGAGGTCGAGAACATCGTTCGCCTCAAGCTGAGGCGCGTGCAGGAGCGCTTCTGGGACACCTATCGCGCCGAGCTCACCTGCGCCGACGCGGTGGTGAGCGCCATTGCCGCGCGCTGCACCGAGATCGACACCGGCGCGCGCGCCATCGACAATCTCCTCACCAACACGCTGCTGCCGGAGCTCTCGGGCGAGATCCTGGCGCGCGTCACCGAGGGCGCCGGCTTCGAGCTCGTCCATATCGAGCTCGACGGCAAGGGCGGACTGCGCTTCGTCTTCGACGACGGCACGCTGACGGCAAGAGAGAGATGAGCGTTCTCGGCTATACCGAGACCGGCTACGCCTTCACCATCACGACGCCGCTCGGCGTCGACATGCTGCTGCTGGAGGCTTTCGAGGGCGAGGAGCTGCTCTCGGGCCTGTTCGAGTTCCGCGTCGACATGGCGTCCGAGCATGGCGACCTCGATTTCACCCAGGTGGTGGGGCAGGGAGTCACCATCACCGGCATCGACAAGGACGGCAACAAGCGCCATTTCAACGGCATTGTCGCGCGTATGGTGCAGAGTGGATTGAGCTATCACTTCGACGTACGGCCGCAGCTCTGGCAGCTGACCCTTGCCTCGGACAATCGCATCTTCCAGGCGAAA
>DASQSR010000213.1:0-34863 GCA_035642295.1 Allostellaceae bacterium
GTCCTCGGCGAGGCGATAGACGCGCGGGCGGCCGTCGGGCGCAAACGGGAAATGTTCGGGCGGGAACAGCGCGCGCCGCGCGGCAAGCTCGATCAGCACCGGCTTGATGGCGTCGAGCGTGGCGCGCGTCACTTCGCGATCGCCAACGATGCGGCGGACGCGGTCAAGCGCTTCCTCCACCGCGGCGCGGCGCTCATCCATCAGCGACATGGGCTCCTCCCGGCTTTCCTCGTGCATGCTAGCCCCCGGCGGCGACGGCGAGTCAAGCCCGCGGCACTGTCAAGCGAAAACCGCGGGGAGGGGCCTGAGTCAATGGTGTACAACAATGACTCCGCCTCGGGGGGTGATTCAGTGACTCACTCGGGAAAGCTATCGGCTGTCAGACATCAGCCGTCAGCTCGGTTTTTTCCTGCGTTATCGGCAATCCAAAACTGAAAAGCGACGAAGGACCACTCAGCTGACGGCTCACCGCCGATGGCTGATGGCTCATGGCTGGCAGCTTGTTTCACGATGTCAAAGAGCGGGCGGTCGCGGAAGCGTAGCACAGCACCCCTCAGCGGTGCCGCGATGCCTTCTCGCCGCAAGGTGCAAAACGCGCTAGCATCGCCGCCATGCTCGAAGGCTTCACTCGGCGGGAGATCCGCACCAGCGGCGCCAGCATCGTCACCGTCAGCGGTGGCAAGGGCCCGCCGGTGCTGCTGATGCACGGCAATCCCTTCACCCATCTCTCCTGGCATCAGGTGGCGCCGGTGCTGGCGCGCGACTTCACCGTGGTGTGCACGGACCTCCGCGGCTATGGCGACAGCTCCAAGCCGCCGGGCGGCGAGCGCCACGAGAACTATTCCTTCCGCGCCATGGCGGAGGACCAGGTCGAGGTCATGGCCGCGCTCGGCTTCACGCGCTTTGCCGCCGCCGGGCACGACCGCGGCGCCCGCGTGCTGCAACGCATGTGCCTCGACCATCCGGATAAGGTCGAGCGCGCCGCCTTCCTCGACATCCTGCCGCAGCATCATCTGCTCAATAACGTCAATCTCGGCTTCGCCGTCTTCTCGTATCACTGGTTCTTCATGGTGCAGCCCTACGACTTCCCCGAGCGGCTGATGGGCGCCGATCCCGAGTATTTCATCCGCCGCAAGCTGGCGAAGACGCCGGCGGGCCTCAGCTTCTTCGCGCCCGAGGCGCTCGCCGAGTACATCCGCTGCATCAAGAACCCGGCGACGATCCACGCCATGTGCGAGGATTACCGTGCGACCGTCGGCATCGATCTCGAGATGGACACGGAGGACTTCGCCGCCGGGCGCAAGGTCGCCTGCCCGGTGCTGCTGCTCTGGGGCGCCAATGGCGGGGTCGGGCGGCATCACCGCCCGGCCGAGGTCTGGCCGCGCTATGCCAGCGACATTCGCCGGGCGGTGGCGCTGCCCTGTGGGCACTATCTCACCGATGAGCGCCCCGCCGAGACCGCCGGCGAGCTGCACGCCTTCTTCTCGGGAAAGGTCTGAAGCGAGTCCGGCCGCCGTCACGCGCTCAGCGGGAAGCGAGCGCGGAAAATCAGCGCCATCGGAGAAATCCTCCCGCATCCGGGGATTAGGCCGCGCGCGCTCTCGCTATTTTGTCTTCCTCCCAAAGGCACTTGCTGCCGATCCCTAGTGTTTGCACTAAAGTCACCCGAAAGGCGGAGGACGGAGATGCGCATCTACACCGTAATTCACGGCGAGCAACCGGTTGCCGTCGTCCGGGCAGCAGATCCGGCCGACGCGATCGATACGGCGCTGGAGCTCATTCCCAAGGAGGTCCACCGCGAGGCGCTCGACGCGCGCGAGCCGAACGACGCAGAGATGGTCGGCTGGCTCGAGCGGCGCGAGGATTACGTGATGGAGGCCGCCTGAGCCGGCGATGAGCGAAGCGCCGGTGGCACTGCGCTTCAGCCATGTCGGCCTCTTCGTGACCGAGATGGCGCGCATGCTCGCCTTCTACCGCGACCGTCTCGGTTTCATCGTCACCGATGAGGGCCGTCTCGGGGACGCGACGCTGGCCTTCCTCAGCCGAGATGCGCGCGAGCATCACCAGCTCGTCCTGGTGGAAGGGCGGCCGCCGGGCATTCCCGACCGCATCGTCAACCAAGTGTCGTTTCGGGTCGCGACACTGGGCGATCTGGTGCGCTTCTGGCGGGGCCTTCGCGACGCGCCCCCGCGCGAGCTGGTCGCGGTCACCCATGGCAACGCCTGGTCGATCTATTTCCGCGATCCCGAGGGCAACCGCATCGAGGTCTTCGCCGATACGCCCTGGCACGTGAGCCAGCCCGTGCGCGAGCCGATCGACCTCGACCGCGACGAGACGGCGATCCTGGCGGACACCGAGGCCTTGTGCCGCGCCCGACCGGGCTTCCGGCCGATGGCGGAGTGGCAGCAGGAAGTGGCGGCGCGGCTCGCCGCAGCAGCGGAAAACGCGACCCCGTAGCCAGCGCTGCTGATCTCTTGATAAGCTCTCCCGGCAACCGGCCCGAAGCCGCCGCGGCAGCGGCGCCAGACGAGGTCCGGCGGAGGGAGAGCCTGGATGGAACGCCTTCTCGATCCCGCTGACATCAAGACGCACCGCCGCGGCAACGGCCCGGTGCTGGTGCTGCTGCATTGCCTCGGCGTCGATCATCGCCTGTGGGACATCGCGGCGGCCGGCCTCGAGCGGGAGTTCACGCTGCTGAGCTATGATTTTCCCGGCCATCACGAAACCCCGCTGCCCCGCGCCGCCTATGGCATCGAGGACCTCTCGCGCCAGCTCGGCGCCGTGCTGGCGCGCGAAGGCATCGGCCGGGCGCACATCGCCGGCATCTCGCTGGGCGGGCTCGTCGCCCAGCATTTCGCCGCGACAGAGCCGGAGCGGGTGGACAAGCTGCTGCTGCTCGACACGACGCCGCGCTACACCGATGAGTCGCGGCGCATGTGGGTCGAGCGCGCCGCCGCCGCGCGCGAGAAGGGCGTCGCCTCCTTCGTCGACACGCTGCTCAAGATCTGGTTCACCGACGGCTTCATCGCCGCCGACCCGCCGGCGGTGCGCTATGTCCGCGACGCGCTGAGTCGCTGCTCCGGCGAGGGCTATGCACGTGCCTGCGAAGCACTCGGCGCGGCCGACCTCAAGCCGCTGGTGCCGCAGATCAAGCGCCCGACGCTGGTGATCTGCGGCGACCAGGAGATGCCGCCCTTCCAGGAGGCGGCGCGCTGGCTCGCCGCCACCATTCCCGGCGCGCGCCACGCGCTGCTTGGGCCGGCGCGGCACTGCTCGATCCTCGAGCAGCCGGAAGAGTTCCGCCGCCTGACCCGCGGTTTCATGACGTAAAGCGACGCCTCCCCCAACAGCGAGGACATCCATGCAATTCGGTCTCTTCGGCGGTGCCCGGGCGAAGCGCGGCGGCCCCAGCGGCGACAGCCAGGGCTATGGCGATTTCATCGACTACGTCACCGCCGCCGAGCGGCTCGGCTATCGCAGCATCTTCCTGGTCGAGCATCATTTCACCGGCTATGCCCAGGTCTCGGCGTCGCTGGCGCTGCTCAGCTACCTCGCCGCGCGTACCCGCACCATCCGTCTCGGCACCGCGGTCGTGGTGCTGCCCTGGCACAATCCGGTGCTGGTGGCGGAAGAGGCGGCGACGCTCGACCTGCTCTCCGGCGGCCGGCTCGATTTCGGCGTCGGCAAGGGCTATCGCGACTACGAGTTCAGCGGCTTCTGCGTGCCGATGGAGGAGGCGACCGAGCGCTTCGATGAAGCGATCGAGGTGATCCGCAAATCCTGGACGACGAGCGGCCGCTTCTCGCATCACGGCAAGCGCTGGAATTATGAGGACATCGTCGTCGAGCCGACGCCGGGGCAGCAACCGCACCCGCCCTTCTGGCTCGGCGCCGGCAGCGCGGAATCGATCCGCCGGGCAGCGCGCGAAGGCTACAACCTGCTGCTCGACCAGATCGCCGCCACCGATCTCGTCATCGAGCGCGTCGCCATCTTCCGCGAGGAATGTGCCAAGATCGGGCGCGCTTATGAGCCGACCATGGTCGGGGTGACGCGCGGGCTCCAGATCGCACGCACGCGCGAGGAGCGGCAGAAGGCGCTGGCGACGCGCGTGCAGGTCATCCGCAACATCGGCTCGCTCGCCCGCGGGCCCGGCGCCGAGCGCTACGCCGATCCCAACTTCAATCCCGAAGAGGACGACGCGCCGCTGCTCGGCACGCCCGAGGAGATCATCGCGCGGCTCCGGCGCCTCAAGGCCGGCGGCGTCGGCTATGTGCTGCTGGTCGATCCCGCACCCTCCCCCGCCACCCTCGCCGCCTTCGCCGAAGAGATCATGCCGGCGGTGGCCGATTGACGAAGACCAACCGACCCCGGGACATATGACCACATTCCTACGGCTCCTGCCGGCGCTCGCCGCCGGTGCGCTGCTCTTCGCCACGGCGCCCGTGCGCGCGCAGGAGGCCGCGACCTGCCCGAAAGCGCTGCCGGATGAGACGCGCTGCTTCTCCGGCCGGGATCAGAACGGCGCCTGGTACTGGATCGCGATTCCGGCCCACTGGAACCAGGAGCTCGTCGTCCACGCCCATGGCGGGCCGCGGCTCGACCCGGTCGGCCCCAAGATCAGCCGTGCGGATCTGAGCCGCTTTGCCGTGGTGGTGCGCCAAGGCTACGCCTGGGCGGGCACCAGCTATCGCCACCCGGGCTGGGGCGTGCGCCTCGCGGCGGCGGATGTCGACAATCTGCGGCGCCTCTTCGTCGCGCGCTTCGGCCGGCCGAAGCGCATCATCCTCCACGGCCAGTCCTGGGGCGGCAACGTCGCCGCCAAGGCGATCGAGCTCTATGCCAAGGGCGCCGACGGCACGCGCAATTACGACGGCGTCATGCTCACCAGCGGCGTCATCGCCGGCGCGACCAAGGCCTATCTCTTCCGCGCCGATCTTCGCGCCGTCTATCAGTACTACTGCAAGAACATGCCGCGCCCCGACGAGGCGCAATACCCGCTGTGGATGGGACTGCCGGCGGATGAGACCCTGAAGCGGCACGCGCTGGCCGAGCGGGTGAACCAATGCACCGGCGTCATGCTGCCGCCAGCGCAGCGCAGCGCGGCGCAGGCGCAGAACCTCGCCGACATCCTCGGCGTCATCCGCATTCCCGAGCGCACGCTCGTCGCGCACATGGCTTGGGCGACTTTCCTGTTCCGCGACATGGTTCAGCGCACGTTGCAATCACGCAATCCCTTCTCGAACCGCAAGGCGCGCTATTACGGCTCCCATGACGATGCCGCTTTGAACGCCGGCGTGGTGCGCTTCGATGCCGATCCCAAGGCTGTGGCGGCGCTCGCCTATGACGGTGACATGAGCGGCAAGATCACGGTGCCGGTGCTCGCCATGCATGCGATCGACGATCCGACGGCCATGGTCGAGTACGAAGCCGTCTATCACGACACCGTTGCGGCGGCCGGGCGGTCGGCACTTCTGATGCAGACTTTCACCGACGAGCATGAGCACAGCAAGCTCGCCGATGCGGAATACGCGGCGCTGCTTAGGTCGCTCAACCGCTGGATCGACACCGGAAAGCGGCCGAGCCCGGCGGACGTCGCGGCGCAATGCCACCCCACCGCCGATAATGGCGGCTGCCATTTCGAGCCGGATTATCACCCGAAGCCGCTGTTCTCGCGCGTGACGCCGCGATAGGGCACGAGAATCTCCCTATCCGGTCAGCGCAGGAACGCGGTCTAGATCGGCCGTCCGCCGTCGAATCCTGAGCGGTCGTTGCGAGCGCCAGAGGCCATTTCCGGGACGTGCCCAGTAACCAACGTCGGACTGGTCGTCTGTCGGGCGGCTGCTTGTCTCAACCCGCGTCTGGATGCAAGCTTATGAGCCCACGACCTAGACGGCTCGACGGCGAAGGCCGTGGCGAAGCGGCCCCAGCGCTACGGGTTACGTTCCGGTGAGGGACTCGGTGCTTGAAGGCTCGCGGCGGTTTGGGGCAGAGGGAACGACGCCACGCATAGCTGGGAGGAGAAAGTGAATCGTCTTGCGGGGAAGGTCGCGGTGATCACCGGTGCGGGCTCCGGCATCGGCCGGGCGTCGGCGCGCCTCTTCGTTGCGGAAGGCGCGAAGGTGGTTGTGGCGGACATCGACGAGGCGCTCGGAGAGGCGAGCGCGAGCGAGGCGGGTGCCCGCTTCGTGCGCACCGACGTGACCGACGACGCGAGCGTCGAGCGGATGGTGCGGCAAGCGAAGGACGCCTTCGGCCGCATCGACGTGCTGCTGAACTGCGCCGGCGGATCGCTGCGCGAGGACAAGCCGGTCACCGAGGTCGATCTCAGGGTCTGGGACCACACCATCGGCCTCGACCTCAAAGGGCCGTTCCTGTGCTGCCGGCACGTCATCCCGGTGATGGTCGAGCAGGGGAAGGGCAGCGTGGTCAATTTCTCCTCGGTGGTGGCGCTGCGCGGCAACCACATCGCACATGTCTACATCATGGCGAAGGGCGGTCTCGTCGCAGTACCGCAGGAACTACGACG
Organism: Allostellaceae bacterium; assembly: GCA_035642295.1. Classification (GTDB taxonomy): domain Bacteria; phylum Pseudomonadota; class Alphaproteobacteria; order ATCC43930; family CGMCC-115725; genus DAHUYF01. Next base: position 6,527 of record DASQSR010000213.1, read on the forward strand.
AGCAGGTGCGGCACCACGAGCGGAACTTCGCCATGTGAGCACCGCGGCCCGCGAATGGCGAACAATGGCCGCGGTGCGGATCATGCCGCAGCGTCTCACGGACCTCAGCGCCAGTCCGTCGAAGGCCCGCCGCATGTCCGGCCGCCCGCAAGCCATCCTCCTGATGAAGCGGTATTGATCGCCGGTCCCGCCGGACGCTGCCGAACAGCGCGGCTACTCGGCGGCGCGGGCGCCGTTCTCCTCGGCGATCATACGCTCGATGAAGCGGCGCATGATCATGCGGTTGGCGTCCGCGGCGATGTCGACGAGGCCCGGCTCGCCGAGCTCGGTCATTCGCGCCTGCTGCGCCTCGACCATCTCCTTGTCCTCAACGAAGGTGGGCGCGATCTCGGCATAGAGCTGTTCGGTCGCCTCCGGCTCGTTCTGGCGATAGCCATTGGCGCAAGACCAGAAATAGAAGCACGACGTCTCGGTCTCGGGCGTCAAGCCATGAAACAGGCGGAACTGGAAGCCCCCCTCGCGCTTTCCCTCATAAGCGCCGGTGCCGACATCGGCGGCGCCGGTCCACTGCAGAACCGCGCTGGGCGCCACCCATTCGAATTCCTGCCAACGGTCGACCCGGCCAGTAAAGCCTGCCGCTTTCACGTAGGTCGGCGGCGGCACGGAGTTGCGCATCCAGCGAGTGAATTTGATGCCGGCGGGTGTGCGCGTCGTCTTCATCTCCGCGCCGACATGCGCCGACGGATTGCCGCCCACCGTCTTGGCGTGGAGATAGCCCAGATGCGTCAGGTCCATGAGATTGTCGACCATCAGCATGTAGTTGCCGTTGATGGGATAGCAGGCATGCTTGTTGGGCCAATGGGCGCGGTCGTTGTGGTAGGGAAAGTCGAGGATCCTGCTCGGATCGGCGCGTCCCGCCTCGCCCATCCAGATCCACACCAACTGATCCTTCTCGACGATGGGGTAGCTGCGCACCCGCGCGTCGTCGGGAATCCGGCTCTGCCCGGGAACGACAACACATTTGCCGCTGCCGTCGAAAATCAGCCCGTGATAGCCGCATTGGATCCCGCTTGCGACCACGGCGCCGCGCGATAGCGGCGCCGAGCGATGGCAGCAGCGGTCCGCCAGCGCGGCGGCAGCTCCCGTCCTGTTGCGGAAGATCACGATGGGCTCGTTGCAGATGCGGCGGCCGAGCGGCTTATCCCCGAGCTCGTCGGCCCACGCGGCGATATACCAGGCGTTGCGAAGGAACATGTCAGGTCTCCCTAACATTTTGCCCACCTAGGGTAAACGACTCGCCGCCTCGCGAGGTCGGCGGAATAGGACTTCGAGGTTCGCCCACTTTTCACGCCGCGTGCACGCCGCGGCGCCCCGTCACACATAGGCGCGGCGCTCCACGCGGCGGATCGCCTGGAAGCGCGCGAAGGCCTTGCGTTCGTCCTCGAGGCCGAGCAGCGATCGGAGGGTGCTGCCGCGGAAGGTGTGACCGAACATCTTCGGCGCATGGCGCAGCACGAACAGCGGGCTGTGGGCGAAAGCCGCCGGCATGTGGCGCAGCTTCATCCACCGCTCCGCCCGCCAGCGCAGGAACTCCACCTCCTCCGCCGCGAGATGCTCGGTCCTCACCACCGCCGTGGTGCCGTCGTACTCTTCGGGGCGCTCGTTGATGATGAGGCCGCGCTCGCGGAATTCCTTGGTCATGGGCGTGCGCGGATAGGGCGTCGGATGCTGGATGTAGGGCCAGTCGACGTGCCGCCGGGCGAAGTCGAGATTGGCCTCGACCGATTGGCGCGTGTCCCCGGGATTGCCGACGATCAAGCCGCCGACGACGTACATGCCGTTGCGGTGCAGAGCCTCGATCGCCTTCAGCGTGGCGTTTCCGGTCTTGCGCCCCTTGTCGCGCGCGCGGTTCTTGCTTTCGGCGCGCAGGAACAACAGATCCTCGTCGAGGATGTTCTCGATGCCGAGAAAGACGTAGCGGAAGCCGGCGCGGCGCATCAGGCGAGCGAGCGGCTCGCCGCCATTGGCGATGGACGAGGTCATCGCCTGCAGGGTGTAGTCGAGGTCGTTCAGCCCGGCCGCGATGATCGCCTCGCACAGCGCGGCGAAGCGGCGCGTATTGAGCATGATGTTGTCGTCGACGATGAAGATCGCCCGGGCGCCGTGGCGGCGCGCGTCGCGGATATCGTCGAGGACCCGGTCGATCGGGTAGACATGAAAGTTGCGGCCGCGCATTTCGATGATCGAGCAGAAGCTGCAGTCGAAGGTGCAGCCGCGCGAGGTTTCGATCACATCGACCTGCCGGCCGATGAGGGTATAGCCGCGCAAGACGCGCGCCTCGCGCCGCGGCGGCCGGATCGCCCCGTCCTTGAGCCCGCTCACGCCGCGATCGGGGTTGTGGCGAAAGGCGTCGCCGGAGCGCCAGGCAAGGCCGGCGATGTCGTCGTAGCCGGCATCGCGCTCGAGCGCGCGCAGCAGCGCCGAGAAGGTGGCCTCGCCTTCGCCGCGCACGATGAAATCGACGCCGTCCGTCGGCCCGACATAGGCTTCGGGCGCAAGACTCGGATCATAACCGCCAACGACGAGCTTCGCCGCGGGGCGCCGGGCGCGGACGAGCGCGATGATGCGCTTGGCCGTCGCGCGCTGGAATGTCATCACCGAGAGCCCGACGACATCCGGCGCGTGGTCGCGGAGCAACATCTCGACCGTCTCGCGCACGCGATCCTGGACGAGCACGAGATCCGCCACGGCGACGCGGTGATGGGGATCGACGTTTCCGGCAAGCGAGGTCAGCGCCCCGTTCGGCATGCGGATGGCCACCGTCGGCATGTGTTCGAACGAATCCGGCATCGAGAGGAGCAGGATGTTCACGATGGACCCTCCCCTGCATTCAATCGTCGCGAACGCGCACCCGCCACGGCGCCGCCGAACCGACCGCGCCGTCATTGACGGCCGTCATTGAGGGAATGTGCGGCCCCGGCTTCTTCTGGCCGGCGGGAACGGCGCGAGGCGGCGACGTCCCTGCCCGTCGGCGATCATGCGCTTCAGCGTCTCGCCATGCAAGATTGACGCACTCTGCGCGCAGACCTCCGCCGGAGGGCGCGGCGCGGCGAAGGCCTCGCGCTAACGCGGCGCGATCGGACCATCGGACAGCGGCCGCCAGCGACGCCCGTCGCGCGCGATCAGCGCTTCGGCTTCCGGCGGCCCTTCGCCCCCGGCGGGGTAGAAGGCGAGCGTGCCGCCCGGATCGCTTGCCCAGGCATCGAGCACGGGCTGGACGACGCGCCAGCCGCCCTCGATGCTGTCGGCGCGCTGGAACAGGATGGCATCGCCGATCATCGCGTCATAGAGGAGGGTCTCGTAGCCGGTATTCGGCGTGACGGCGAAATGGTCACCATAGTTGAAGCGCATCTCGACACCGGTCGCGCTGAGGCTGGGACCCGGCACCTTCGCGTCGAAGCGCAGGACAACGGCTTCCTCGGGCTGGATCTTGAGAATGAGATCGTTGGGGGTGAGTTCCTCGATCGGCGTGTCGCGGAACAGCGCGAACGGCGCCTGCTTGAAGCGAATGATCACCTCGCTGCGCCGCCGCGCCAGCGCCTTGCCCGTGCGGAGGTAGAACGGCACGCCAGCCCAGCGCCAATTGTCGATCATCAGCTTGAGCGCGGCGTAGGTCTCGGTGGTCGAGCCCGGCGCCACACCGGGCGATTGACGATAGGCCGCCATCGGCGCCGACGCGACCTGGCCGCCGGTGTATTGCGCGCGCACCACGTTGCGCCGCGCCTCCTCGGGCGTGTAGTGGTGGACGGAGGCCAGCACCTTGGCCTTCTCCGAGCGGACGGCATCGGCGGCAAAGCAGGTCGGCGCCTCCATCGCGGTCAGGGCGAAGAGCTGGAAGAGATGGTTCGGCACCATGTCGCGCAGCGCCCCGGTCGCGTCGTAGAAGGCGGCGCGATGCTCGACGCCCAGAGTCTCCGCGACGGTGATCTGCACATGGTCGATGTGATCCCGGTTCCACAGCGGCTCGAAGAGGCCGTTGGCGAAGCGGAACACCATGATGTTCTGCACCGTCTCCTTGCCGAGATAGTGATCGATGCGATAGGTCTGCTCCTCGCTGAGCACCCGCAGGATATCGCGATCGAGCGCCTGCGCCGAAGCGAGATCGGCGCCGAAGGGCTTCTCGATGATGACCCGGCGCCAGCGTCCCGCCGCCTCCTCGACCAGCCGCGCTTGCCCGAGACGCAACACCACCGGGGCAAAGCTCGACGCCGGGATGGCGAGGTAGAACAGCACATTGCCGCCGGTGCCGTGCGCGCCGGCGAGCTTCTCGAGCCGGAGCGCCAACGCCTCGAAGGTGCGGGGATCGTCATAGGCGCCGGCGAGATAATGGCAGCGCGGCGCCAGCCATTGCCAATCCTCGGGCGCGACCTTGGCCGAGGCGAGCGTCCGCACGCCCTCTTCGAGGCTCGCCCTGAACTGCTCGTCGCTCATCGGCGAGCGCGCGACGCCGAGCACGGCAAAGCGATCGGACAGCAGCCCGGCATGGCGCAGATGGCAGAGCGAGGGCACGAGCAGCCGCCGGGTGAGGTCGCCCGAAGCGCCGAAGATCACCAGGATCGCCGGCGACGCCGGCGACGCGCCACGCTTTGGCCCTGCCGGCGCCGGGCGCGGCGCGTCCGCGACGGGGCGACCACGATCATCCGCAACCGATGGCGATGCGACGGCGGAACTTGCGGCCGAGTTGCCGGCGCGAGTGGGCGCGTCAAGGTTGCTCTCTTGCGACATGCTGGATCCCCTTCTCGCTGCGTCGAATTGAGGCCGCGCCCCGATCGTCGGGACATGCCGCGGCTGACTTAAGCCTTGGCGTACTTTAGAGTGGAACCCCAAGCAGTTGGACGATGCTAGCGCCGGCGCTTCGGCGTCTCCGATGCCGTCGCAGGTCAACGCCTGTGGGGGATGGACGTTCGCCCACGGCCGCAGAGGCGCAATTCCCCCCAATTGCCGCCGCCCACGTTCGGGCGATCCTCGCGCCGCACCTTGCCGCATCAGCCAGGAGGAAAGGAGCGCGTCATGGGTGCCGAGAGAAAGGTTGCCGTCATTACCGGCGCATCGCAAGGGATCGGCGCCGCCCTCGTCAAGGCATATCGCGAGCGCAATTACGGCGTGGTCGCCACGGCGCGCTCGATCAAGCCGTCGAGCGACCCCGATATCGTCGCCGTTTCCGGCGACGTCGCCGATCGGAAGACGGCCCAGCGCACCATTGCCGAAGGCCTGGAACGGTTCGGGCGGATCGACACGCTGATCAACAACGCCGGCATCTTCATCGCCAAGCCCTTCACGGAGTACACGGAAGCGGATTTCGCCGCCATCACCGCGGTCAACACCGCCGGGTTCTTCCACATGACGCAGCTCGCCATCGCCGAGATGGAAAAGCAAGGCAGCGGTCATGTCGTCCAGATCACCACCAGCCTCGTCGACCATGCGATGTCCCGCTCGCCGTCCGCACTCGCGTCGCTGACCAAGGGCGGGCTGGCCGCGGCGACGAAGGCGCTCGCCATCGAGTACGCCGGGCGCGGCATCCGCGTCAACGCGGTCGCGCCGGGCATCATCAAGTCGCCGATGCATCCGGCCGAGACCTATGAAGCGCTCGGGCGCCTGCATCCGATAGGACATATGGGCGAGATCTCTGATATCGTCGAGGCGATCCTTTACCTGGAGTCGGCGGGCTTCGTGACCGGCGAGATCCTCCATGTCGATGGCGGCCAGAGCGCCGGGCACTGAGCGTGCGCCGCTCAGAGAGCGGGAAGGGCATGACAGCTTACGAGATCATCGACCACAATTACGACGTGGTGATCGTCGGCGCGGGCGGCGCCGGGCTGCGCGCCGCCCTCGGTATGGCGTCCTCGGCGCTGAAGACGGCCTGCGTCACCAAGGTCTTCCCGACGCGCAGCCATACCGTGGCGGCGCAAGGCGGGGTGGCCGCGTCGCTCGGCAATATGGGCGACGGCGACCACTGGCGCTTCCACATGTATGACACGGTCAAGGGCTCCGACTGGCTCGGCGACCAGGACGCGATCGAGTACATGTGCCGCGAGGCGGTCCCGGCCGTGCTGGAGCTGGAGCATTACGGCGTTCCGTTCTCGCGTACGGAGGACGGCCGCATCTATCAGCGTCCGTTCGGCGGCCAGACGATCGACTACGGCAAGAAGATGGCGAAGCGTACTTGCGCGGCGGCCGACCGGACCGGCCACGCCATCCTGCATACGCTCTATCAGCAATGCCTCAAGCAGCACACGGAATTCTTCAACGAGTACGTGGCGCTCGACCTGCTGATGGACCGGGAGGGCGCCTGTCGCGGCGTGCTCGCGTGGAATCTCGAGGACGGGACTTTGCACCGCTTCCGTGCCCATCGCACGCTGCTGGCGACCGGCGGCTATGGCCGCGTCTACTTCTCCTGCACCGCGGCCCATACCTGCACCGGCGACGGCAATGCCATGGCGCTGCGCGCCGGGCTCCCGCTCGAGGACATGGAGTTCACGCAATTCCATCCCAGCGGCATCTACGGCTCCGGCTGCCTCATTACCGAAGGAGCGCGCGGCGAGGGCGGCTACTTCACCAACAGCGCAGGCGAGCGCTTCATGGAGCGCTATGCGCCGACAGCGAAGGACCTCGCCGGACGGGACGTCGTCTGCCGGGCGATGACGCTTGAAATCAACGAAGGTCGCGGCTGCGGCCCTGAGAAGGATTACATTCTGCTTCACCTCGAGCATCTCGGGGCGGAGCTGCTGCATCAGCGTCTTCCCGGCATCATGGAGACGGCGCGAATCTTCGCCGGCGTCGATGTGACGCGGGAGCCCATTCCCGTGCTGCCGACGGTCCACTACAACATGGGCGGCGTCCCCACCAACCGGCACGGCGAGGTGGTGACGCCGCGCGACGGCAATCCCGAGGTGGTCGTTCCCGGCCTCATGGCCATCGGCGAAGCCGCCTGCGTCTCGGTTCACGGCGCCAACCGGCTCGGCTCCAACTCGCTCCTCGACATCGTCGTGTTCGGCCGCGCCGCCGCGCACCGGGTGGCGGAGACCCTCGGACGGAGCGAGCGCCACGCGCCGCTCCCCAGCGAGGCCAGCGAGCGCGCGATCGTCCGGCTCGACCGCATCCGGTGGTCGAAAGGCCGAACGCGGCCCGGCGCGATACGGCTTGCCATGCAGCGGACCATGCAGAGGCACTGCGCCGTCTTCCGCAGCGGCCCGCTGCTCGAGGAAGGCGCGAATGCGCTCGACGGCATCATCGCGACGATGCGCGGCGATGTCGGCATCGCCGACCGCTCGATGATCTTCAACACCGACCTGGTCGAGGCACTGGAGCTCGACAATATGCTGGCGCAGGCGAAAGTCAGCCTTCACTCGGCGCTGGGACGGACGGAAAGCCGCGGCGCGCATGCGCGGGACGACTATCCGAAGCGAGACGACGAGCATTGGCTGAAGCACAGCCTCGCCTGGCTCGACGATAGGGATCGCGTCCGGCTCGATTACCGGCCGGTGCACTTGCAGCCGCTGTCGAACGAAGTGCCGTCGATCCCGCCGAAGGAGCGCGTCTACTGACCGTCGCTGGCGCGGTCGCGGCACCAGCGATCCCACTCCGGCTCCTCGCCGAAGCGCGCGACCAGGAAGTCGACGAAGCTGCGCAGCTTCGCCGACAGGTGACGGCCCGGCGGATAGACCGCGTAGAGCGCGGCCTCAGGCGCGGCATAGCCCGGGAGCAGGGTCACGAGGCCGCCCGACTGCACATGCTCGCCGGCCATGAAGGTCGGCGCCAGCGCGATGCCGAGGCCCGCCAGCGCGGCGGAGATCATCACGTCGCCGTTGTTGGCCAGGAGCCGGCCGGAAACGCGCACCACCTCCTCGGCGCCGCCGGGCCCGACGAAGCGCCATTCCTCGCCGCTGGCCGCGTAGGTGTAGAGGAGGCAGTCATGCGCCGCGAGCTCGCGCGGCGTCGCCGGCGCGCCGCGGCGCGCGAGATAGGCAGGCGCGGCGCAGGCGACGAGTCGAATCGGCGCGAGGCGCCGGGCGATCAGGCTCGAATCGGGGAGCCGGCCGATGCGCAGCGTGATATCGACGCCCTCGGCGAGAAGATCGATGTAGTGGTCGCTGAGCGTGATCTCCACCGTCACGTCGGGATATGCCGCGAGATAGGCGGCGATCGCCGGCCCGACATGGCGGATGCCGAAGGAGAAGGGGGCATTGACCTTGAGCCGCCCGCGCGGCGCCGCGTGCAGGTCGCTCGCGGCGCGGTCGGCATCCTCGAGATCGGCGAGGATCTGCCGCGCCCGCTCGTAATAGCCGCGGCCGACCTCGGTGAGGCTGAGGCGGCGAGTCGTCCGATTGAGGAGGCGCACGCCCAGCTGCTCCTCGAGGGCACGGACATGCTTGCTCACCATCGCCGGGGACAGGCCGAAATCGCGCGCCGCCGCGGCAAAACTTTGGTCTTCCACGACCTTGACGAAGACCCCGAGACTGGTGAAGCGGTCCATTCCTTCTCCCGATTATTCGGCGGCAGACAACACTGTTTTTGCGCCTACGGCAATCCGCCCCCCGCGAATTTCACGCATCAGGGCAATTGCGGACTTGCGCCGGCATGCGCCGGCGCCGATCATTCCGCCGCATGGAAGACAGCCATCCATCGCTCCCGGCCCATCCGCCGGTCGAGCTGGAGCTCAAATTCGATCTCTCGGCAGCGGAGCTGCGGCGCCTGTTGCGGCACCCGCTGCTCGCCGGCGCGCGCCGGCGAAACCGACTCGTCGCCAGCACCTATTTCGACACGCCGGAGCTGGCCTTGCGCGACCGGGCGCTGAGCCTGCGCATCCGCCGCGACGGGCGCCACTATGTCCAGACCTTGAAGGCGACCGGAGATACCACGGCGGCGCCGGTCGAGCGCGAGAAGATTCAGGCGCCCTTGACCCAGGCGGCGCCGGATCTGTCGCGCCCGGAGCTGCGCGAGCGGCTCGACGGTCTCGATGCGGCCGAGCTGCAGCCCGTCTTCGTCAGCCGCATCCGCCGCAGCACGCGGCTGGTGCACCTCGAATCGGGAGCGGTGGTCGAGCTTGCCTATGACCGCGGCGACATCGAAACGCCGGCCGGCACCAGCCTGCCGGTCTGCGAGTTGGAGCTCGAGCTGAAAGAAGGCGACAGCGGGTCGCTGTTCGAGCTGGCGCGCGCCTTGAACCGCAGCCTGCCGCTCCATCTGGAACCCCTCAGCAAGGCGGCACGCGGCTATGCCCTGCTGCGCGGCGACGACGTCGACGCCGCACGGCGTCAGGCGAAGCTGCGCCTTCGCCCGGACATGCCGATCGACGGCGCCTTCGCCGCCATTGTCGAAAATGGCCTGCATCACATGATCGCCAATGACCGCGCGGCGCGGCGCGGCGAGGTCGAAGGCGTGCATCAGATGCGCGTGGCGCTGCGCCGGCTCAGGGCGATGTTCAAGCTGTTCAAGGCAGTCATTTCCGAGGACCAGCGCGCCCATGCCGTGGGCGAGATGAAGTGGATCTCCGGCACGCTGGGCACGACGCGCAACTGGGACGTGTTCGGCGAATATGTCGCCGAGGTCGCCGCGGCATTTCCCGGCGATGCGGCGCTGCAGGCGCTGATTGCGGCGGCGGCAGAACGGCAGAAGCGAGGGCATGCGGCGGTGCAAGAGGCCATTGCCTCCGCCCGCTATACCGATTTCGTGCTGCAGATGCTGGGCGAGCTGGCCCACCAGCGGCGCGCGGCACGTCCCGCCTCCACCTCGCTGCTGCTGGCGGCGCCGATCCGGCAGCTCGCCTCCACCTTGCTCGACCGGCGTTATCGCAAGGCCCGCAAGCTCGCCAAGAAATTCGCCAGCCTCGACGCGGCGCAGCGCCATCGCTTTCGCATCGCCTTGAAGGAGCTGCGCTATGCCGTGGATGCGCTGTCCGGGCTCTATGAGCGCAAGGCGGCGAAGCGGCAGTTGGTGCGCCTCGCCGCCTTGCAAGACGATCTCGGCCTCCTCAACGATGTCGTCACTATGGAACGGCTGCTCACCGAGCTGGAAACAGCGCCGGAGGGCGAGCCGCTGAAGCAAGGGGCGGCCCTGGTGCGGGGCTGGTTCGGCCGGGCAGCGGCCGAGCACGAGGCGAAGCTCGACAAGCGCGTGGCGCGCTTTCTCAAGGCAAAGCCGTTCTGGGCGCTCCCACAAGCGGCGTGAGCGAGGCCGCGTCGTCGAGGCGGGCGGAGAGGCTGCGCGCCGCCGGCAGGGTCACCGTCGCGATCGTACCCTGACCCACTGCGCTCGAGAGCGACAGCGTGCCGCCATGGAGCCGCACCAGCCGATCGCAGATGGCAAGGCCGAGCCCGGTGCCTTCGTGGCGGCGCGCATGGCCTGAATCGACCTGGCGGAAGGGCTCGATCACCCGCGGCAGATCCTCGGCGGCGATGCCGATGCCGGTATCGCGGACGCTCACCTCGAGCCCGCCATCGGCGCCGTGGCGAAGCCGCAGCTCCACCGAGCCGCCGCGCGGCGTGAACTTCACCGCGTTGCTCAAGAGATTGAGCAGAACTTGCGTCAGGCGCCGCTCATCGCCCCAGGTGACGAGCGTCGGCTCGGCCGCCGCCACCGCGACCTCGACGCCGGAAGCCTGCGCCTGCGGCGCCACGGCGCGCGCGGCGCGCTCAGCGATGCCGACGAGATCGACCTCCGCCTCGCTGAGACGCAGGCGGCCGGCATCGATCTTGGCGAAATCGAGGATGTCGTTGATCATGCCGAGAAGGTGCTTGCCGCTTTGCATGATATCGCCGGCATAGTCGCGATAGGTCTCGATGCCGATCGGCCCCAAGAGCTCGTTGTGCATGATCTCGGAAAAGCCGATGACGGCGTTGAGCGGCGTGCGAAGCTCGTGGCTCATCGTCGCCAGAAACTCCGACTTGGCAATGTTCGCCGCCTCCGCCGCCTCCTTGGCGAAGCGCAGCTCCTGCTCCGCACGGATCGCCTCGGTCACTTCGCTGCCGGCGCCACGGAAGCCGAGAAAGGCACCGGTCGCGGGATCGAAGAAGGGCCGGCCACTGATGCGCCACCAGCGCGTCTCGCCCGAGCGCCGGGCGATCGACAGCGTCAGGTTGCGGAACGGCTGACGCGCGGTCAGCGCCTGCAGCAGCCGCGGCGCATCGCTGACGCCTTCGGACGGGAGGCCGATCAGATCCTCGGCGCGCCGGCCGATGATCTCGGCGGCGGCGATGCCGGTGACCTCGGCGAAGCGGTCGGAGAGAAAGGTGAAGCGGCCTTCGGCGTCGCGCTCCCAGAAGAAATCGCCGGCGACATCGGCAATGTCGCGGAAGCGGTGCTCGCTCGCGGCAAGCGCGGCGGAGCGCGCCTCGATCGTGGTCGCCATCCGGTTGAACGCCCCGCCGAGCGCCGCGAACTCGCCGGCGGCCGACGAGATCTCGACACGGCGCTCGAGCTCGCCGCGAGCGAAGCCGTCGGCGGCGCGGCCGAGCACACGCACCCAGCGCACCACCGAAAACTCGCTGAAGAGCCAAGCGCCGGCGAGCGCCGCAACGGCGACGGCGGCGAGGATGGCGAGCTGCCGGTCGGCCTCGCGCTCCTGCGCGCCGAGCACGTCCTCGCGCGCGAGGCCGACCGAGATCTTGGCGCCGGTCGCGGGAAGCTGAGTGAAGGCGTACATGCGCTCGACCCCGTCGCGGCCCTTGCCGAACGCGGTGCCCTCGGTTTTCACCATCAGGTCCGGCATCAGCGGGTGCTCGCCGATGGGCGTGCCGACGAACCCGGCTTCCGCGGGTTGCCGCGCGAGGATGAGGCCGGTGCGGCCGATCACCATGATGTTGTACTGCGCGCCTGCCGCCTCGACCGCGGTGCGGCGCTGGATCTCCTCGAGATCGATGACCGCGACCACGGCGCGCGCCGGCGTACCGGGAAGGAGGCGGCCGGCGAAGGCCGTCGAGCGGCCGCTGGCATCGAGCACGAACTCGCTGACGACGGGACCGCGACCGGCAAAGAGATCGTCGAGGAAGGAGAGCGGCGCCAGGTGCTGCTCGCCATCGGGCTCGCTGGCGCAGAGCACGATGCCCTGCCGGTCGACGATTTCGATCGTCGAAGTCCAATGCGCGTCATCGATCAGGCTCTGGAGGCTCAGCTCGCATTGATGGAGCGAAGGATGCGTCAAGGTCGGATCGCGCACGGCGGCTTCGAGCAAGAGCTGGGCCTCGCCGACCAGCGCATCGTGGTTCTGCGCCCAGGCGCGGGCGAGGCGCAGGGCGCGCCCCTTGGCGGCGGAGATGAGCTCTTCGCGCTCGGCATGCACGTAATGCACGAAAAATAGCAACGCTGGCAGTAGCGTGAAGAGAACAAGCAGAAAGAGACGGGTGCGCAGGCTGAGGCGCGGCCAGCGTAGTGACTTTGGCCACCGGGGCGGCATTGTTGCAGACGTCTCCCAAAATGCGCGGGACGAGCGATAACAATTTGTCGTTAATCAAACGTTAGGAACGGTTTCGTCACCAAACAGTCATTCTCTACCGAAGAGCCGATGCCGCACGGAGACCTCGATGAAAGTGACGCGCTTGCGGTCGTCGATGCCGTGCCCGCGCTGCGCTCGACTTGCGACGGAGGATGTTTCACTCTCTCGCCGGGAGGTACGCCATGCTCAGCGGCACGCATCGCTATTTCCTGCAGGAGCGCGTGATCTACGGCAAGCCCGCAGCGGCGGCCGTGGCGGAGGAAGCGGCGGCACTCGGCGCAGGCCGGGCCTTCATCACCACGACCCGCTCCCTCGCCGGCGAGAGCGGGCTCGCCGCGGAGATTGCCCGCAGCCTCGGTGAGCGCCATGCCGGCAGCTTCGCCGGCATCACCGCCCATTCGCCGCGCGACGCGGTGATCGCCGGCGCCGCTCTGGCACGCGAAGCACAGGCCGACCTTCTCGTCGCCGTCGGCGGCGGCTCGGTCATCGACGCGACGAAGGTCATGCTGCTCGCGCTGTGGCAGGGGCTCACCTCGGTCGATGCGCTCGACGGCTATCGCGGCGCGCGCGGCATCGATCCGAGCCGGCGGCCGCCGGGCCTCGAAGGTGCGATCCGCATGCTCGCGGTGCCGACAACCTATTCCGCGGCGGAATTCACCTTCATCGCCGGTGTCAGCGATACGCGGCGGCGGGTGAAGGAGCTTTACGGCCATCCGCTGTTCACGCCGCAAGTGGTCGTGCTCGATCCCGCGGCGACGCTGCAGACGCCGCTGGAGCTGCTGCTGTCGACCGGCATGAAGGCAGTCGACCACGCCGTCGAGCGCCTCTCCATGCTCGAGACCAATCCCTATTCCGACGCCACGGCCGCCGAAGCGCTGAAGCTGCTGACGGCGGCGCTGCCGGCGATCAAGCGCGACCCGCAGGCGCTGGAGCCGCGGCTGCACGGCCAGCTCGGCATGTGGCTCTCGATCACCGGCGCCGCCTCCGGCGTCGGCACGGCGGCGAGCCACGCCATCGGCCACACGCTCGGCGGCTCCTATGGCATTCCGCACGGCATTACCTCGTGCCTCACCTTGCCGGCGGTGCTGCGCTGGAACCTTAGGGTCAATGCCGAGCGTCAGGCGCGGGTCAGCGCCGAGATGGGCGCGCCGGGCCGGCCGGCTGCCGATCTTGTCGCGGCGCTGGTGGCGGCGCTGGGCCTTCCCGGACGGCTGCGCGACGTCGGCATCCGGCACGAGGATCTCCGCCCGATCGCCGAGCACACCATGCACGACCCGCCGGTGCGCGCCAACCCTCGGCCGATCCGCGCGCCGGAGGACATCGTGGAGATTCTCGAGCTGGCGTGGTGAGGCGCGGGGCGGCGGCGCTCCGCCGATGATGCAGGAACTACACGGCTGCTGGCTTCCGACCGTCAACCGACCAGCGGACACTTGACGACGACCTCGGCGAGGCCCTGGCGGCGATAGCCGAGATGAGTCGCGGCGGCTTTGGACAGATCGATGATCCGGCCGGGAACATAGGGGCCGCGATCGTTCACCCACACCCAGGCCGAGCGCCCGGTCTTCAGATCCGTCACCTTCGCCCAGTGATCGAGCGGCAGCCGCCGGGACGCTGCCGTCAGCGCCTTCATGTTGAAGCGGGCGCCGCTGGCCGTGCGCCGCCCCTGGAACCCGGGCCCGTACCAGCTGGCGACGCCGACCTCGCGGATGGTGCGCGCGGCAAGACAAGGCGCGGCACCGAGGCTCAGAAAGGCCAGCAACATCGCGCCAAGGCGCGTCACGACAAAACGCATCTCGGGTTTTCCCATGCGGTACAGCTCGCGTATTGAAACGCGGCCGCCCAAACCACCCGCTGAAGACCCTCGCTCGAGTTGCGCTCAGCCCCGCGGGTTGCGCGAGGAGCGATCAGATGCGTCGGCGGCGGACTGGCCCGCAGCGCCGTCGTGGGCATCCAGCCGCGACGCTGTGTGCTCGCCCGAGACCGCCGCCGGCGGGCTATCGAGATCGGGCGGCTCGTCGGCGAGGACGGGCGACGCGACGCCGCCGAGCCATGCGACGGCGAGAATCCGCCAGAGGTTCTTCAAATTGTCGCTCCGCGGTTGAGCGAGGAACCGTAGGAGTGCGCCGGGGCTCGCTCAACTTAAATCGGCGCAAGATGAATCACTCGACCGCCAGCCGGTAAGCATCGCCGTCGCGCCGCACGCGGCCCGCGGTCGCGCCGGCGAAATGCGTGCCGATGACGAGCGTCGGCGTCTCGGCGAGATCGGCGAAGACGCGGCGCCGCGTTTCGGCGGCGAGAACGGGATCATGATCGACCGCCGACGACCAGTCGGGGCGCGCCATCTGCACGGGATGGTGCAGGAAATCGCCGGTGATGAGCGCTGACTCGCCGGCGGAGTCGATGCGCAGGCTGACATGGCCCGGCGTGTGGCCGAGCGTCGGCGTGAGGCTCAGCTCGTCATCGATGCGATGATCGGTCGCGACGAGATCGACGAGCCCGGCATCGAAGACCGGCGCCACCGAATCGGCGAAGACGGCGGCCTCGGCGGGACTGCCGCGCCGGGCGCGCCAATGCTCGAACTCGACGCGTCCCATGAGGTAGCGCGCGTTGGGAAATGTCGGGACCCAGCGCCCGTCGACCAGCATGGTGTTCCAGCCGACATGATCGACATGGAGATGGGTGCAGAGCACGGTGTCGATGCTCTCGCGGGCGTAGCCGGCCGCGGCGAGATCGTCGAGGAAGGTGGTGCGCAGGCCGTTCCAGCCGGGAATCGCGCGCTGCTGCTTGTCGTTGCCGATGCAGGTGTCGACGATCACGCGGCGGCGCCGCGTCTCCACCACGAGGGCGTGGACGCTCATCTTGAGCCTGCCTTCGGCGTCGGCGAAATGCGGGCGGAGCCACGCGATCGGCCGCACCGCATCGCGCGTCGCTTGCGGCAGGATGAAGCGGCTGCCGCCCACCACCTCGAGCTCAACGATCTTGGTGACCCAGACCGCGCCGGTCCGCCATCGCCGCATGTACGCCTCCGCGCCGGGACCTTAGCAGCGCCCCGCCCGCCGCGGGAAGCGACAGCGCGCCCGCGTCAGCTTCACGTCAGCTGCGCTCGACCTCGCCGGCGGCGCGGTCGAGAATCTCGGTGACGCGCCGCACCTCTTCGGGAGCGAGGGGACCGCGGCCGAGACGGATGTCGAGCGCCTGGCGCAGATTGCCGACCGCGCGCAGAATCTCCGGCGCGGGGCCGCCGCCGAAGGCCCGGGCCGCGGCGGCGACGCGCGCCAGCACCTGCTCGACCTCCGCCCTGTGCTCGGCGAGGAAGGCGGTGCCCTCGGCGGTCACCGCATAGGCCTTGCGGCTGCCATCGCCTTCGGTCGGGCTGATATAGCCGAGCTCTTCGAGCAAGGTCAGCGTCGGATAGATGACGCCGGGGCTCGGGCTGTACATGCCGCCGAGCTGCTCCTCGATCGCCTTGATCAGCTCATAGCCGTGGCGCGGCTTCTCGGCGATGAGATGCAGCAGGAGATAGCGAAGATCGCCCTGATCGAAGAGGCGCCGGCGCATGCCGTGCCGCCGATGCCGTTCGCCGAAGGCGCCGGCGAAGCCGCGGGCGAAGCGGCGCTCGCCGCGACCGCCCATTCTTTCGTGCCGATGAAACATGAGAACCTCGATAGGTTTACGATATATCGTGTAAATAGATATATCGAAATAATGTCGAGGTCAAGCCCTTTCGAGGAAGGCATTGACGCGGCGCCGCGCCGCGCCCGAAATCGGCCCGCGAAATCAGGAAACGCCAGGGAGGGAGTCATGGAGCTGCAGCTCGCCGGGAGGACGGCACTGGTCACCGGCGCCAGCATGGGCATCGGCCGCGCCATCGCGCGCGGGCTGGCCGCGGAGGGCGTGCGCCTTGCGGTGGTGGCGCGGCGGCGCGAGCTGCTCGAGACGCTGGCGGCGGAGATCGAGACCGGCGGCGGCGCGCATCCCGCGCTGATCGTTCAGGACATCATGGCCGAGGACGCCGCGCCGCGCATCGCCGGCGCCGCCTCGGCCGCGCTCGGCACGGTCGAGATCCTGGTCAACTGCGCCGGCGGCAGCCGGCCGATGCCGATCGACGCGCCGGAAGAGCGCTGGGTCGAGGCGATCACCCTCAACTTCACCCGCCAGCGCCAGCTCACCCATGCGCTGCTCGGCGAGATGATGACGCGGAAATGGGGGCGGATCATCAACATCACCGGCAAGTCGGAGCCGGACCGGCTCAACGCCGCCTTCGCCGCCAAGGCGGCGATCCATTCCTGGGCCAAGGGGCTGTCGCGCGATGTCGGCCGCTTCGGCATCACCGTCAACTCGATTGCGCCAGGCCGCATCATCAGCGAGCAGATCCTGCGCAACTATCCGCCGGAGGACAGGAAGCGCTTCTCCGAGACGGAGATTCCGGTGGGCGAATACGGCCAGCCCGAGGATCTGGCGGTGCTGGCCGTGTTCCTCGCCTCGCCGCTCGCGCACTACATCACCGGCACGGTCATCCCGGTCGATGGCGGCTTGCGGCGCTATCAATTCTAGCCCGAGCGAAACGGCGTCGGATCTTAGAGAAACACCGCCCGCTCCGGCAGCGAGACGAACAGCACGGAATCCGCGTGCGCGTCGATGTCATGCGACGCGCCGGGGGGCGTGTAGAGATAGTCGCCGGCCTGGAGGCGCTGCCCGCCGCAGGTGACTTCGCCGGCAATGACATAGAGCTCCTCGCCGCCGGGATGGGCGTGCGCCGGCCCGTGCGTCCCCTTGGCCATGCGCACGAAGATGGTGTGGCCGCCCGGTTCCTGAGCGCGGAGGACGGCGTAGTCGATCCCTGCGACCCCCGAGGCAATCCAGCGGCTCTGCTCCAGCCCGCCAACGACGATCTCGCTCATGGCCAGCTCTCCTGATGACGGTGATGTTGTTATCACCCGATGGTGATATGATTATCACATTGCGGCCGACGGTCAAGCCAGAGGCGGCGGGCGGCGCCTTGCCGGCCGCATACGCCGCGGCTATCACCCGCCGATGGCGAAGCGCGCGGCACGGGCGAGGCAAGGCGCCGCGACCGACACCGCGGCGAGGCTCGTCGCGGCGGCGGCGCACGAGTTCAACCGGCACGGCTTCGATGGCACCGACAGCAACAAGATCGCGCGCCGCGCCGGCTTCGCGCCGCAGACCTTTTACCGCTGGTTCCGCGACAAGACCGCGATCTTTCTTGCCGTCTACCGTGCCTGGGAAGACGAGGAGGACCGCGTCATCGGCACGCTGCTGGCCGAGCGCGCGTCGATGCAGACGCTGGTCGATGCGATCCTCGCGCACCACCGCGCCCATCGCCTCTTCCGCCGCAGCCTGCGGGAGCTGGCGCTGGCGAACGCGGAAGTGCGGCGCGCCCGGACAGAAAGCCGCCTGCGGCAGATCGAGGCGATGCGGCGCTGGGCCGGGCCGCGGGCGCGGCCGCCGTCGGACATCGCCGCGCTGGTGCTGCAGATCGAGCGGCTGTGCGATGCCGTCGCCGAAGGCGAGCTCGCCGAGCTCGGCGCCGACGAAGCGGCGGCGCGCGACGCGGTCATCGCGCTGCTGCGCGAGGCGCGGCGATGAGCGGCGCCGACGCGTCAAGATTGCGGCAAGACTGTGACGAGCGCGTAAAATTCCACCACCAAAATGCCGCGTGACAGCGGCGGCGCGCTGGTTTATCACGCAGACGAACCTTGGAACCCGGATGATGCTTGCCGTCTCACGCCTCATCGCGTTCACCCTGACGGCCGCGGCGCTGGCCGCCTGCGCGCCTGATTACTCGCCCAACACCTACTCCGCCGCGGCGATGCAGCACGCCAACAAGGTGGATCGCGGCGTCATCGTGGGCTATCGCGAGGTGAGAATTTCCGCCGACGGCACGGTCGGCGCCGTCACCGGCGGCGCCGCAGGCGGCATTCTCGGCGCGGAGGCGACGCCCGGGACCGGCATCTCCAGCGCGCTGGGCGGCGTCGGCGGCACCTTGATCGGCGGCATCATCGGCACGACGGTCGCGCACGCAAGCGACGATACCACCGGGTGGGAATACATCGTCCGCGAGAGCAAAGGCGATTTGATATCGGTGACGCAGCGCCAGCCGACACCGCTCCCGATCGGGCAGAAGGTGCTGGTGATCACCGGCAACCAGGCGCGCATCGTGCCGGACTACTCGATCGACGTCGCGGCGCCGGACGCCGGCAAGGACAAGAAAGCGGACGACAAGAAGGACGCGCCGGCGGAAGCGGGCGCCGCAGCGAAACCGGCGGCCGCAGCGGCGACATCGACCCCGGCCGCGTCCGCTCCCGCGACGACGAACGCGACGGCGCCGGCAAAGACGGCGGCGCCGACGACAGCGGCGACAGCGCCGCCGCTGCCATTGACGCCGGCATCGACCGCGGCAGCCTCACCCGCGGGAACTACTCCGGCAGCGGCATCGACGCAAGCGCAGGCGCCGTCGAATACCGCGGCCGATCCGCCGGCGACGCCTGCTCCCGCTCCCGCGGCGCCGGGTGCGTCGCCCACCGACGCCACGCAGCCGCCGCCTTACTGACACCGGTATTTTCCGCAGACGCGCGGGTTTCGCGGCTAGCCGGAGCCGTGCGGCTTTCGCGATTGCTGCGCAATCGCTGCCGCCGCCGCAGACGAACTCGCTTAGGCGAACTCGCCTAAGCGAGTTCGCCGAGTGGCGGCCGAGGCTGGTGAAGCGAGCGCGGGCGGCAGCTAAGATGTGCGGGAACGATCGAGGGAGGATCCGCCGTGTTGAAAGCATCCGCCGACTTCATCCTGCCGACCTCCATCACCGGCTCGCTGCCGCGGCCTTCGTGGTACGACGCGGTGCTGGGCTCGCGCAGCTTCCTCGAGGCGATGATGCATGCGCGCTATCGCGAGCAATACGAGGACGCCGTCGCCGTGCACCTCACCGCGCAGGAGATCGCCGGGCTCGACATCTGCACCGATGGCGACGCGCATTTCGACGACGAGGTCGCGGGCATGAGCTGGCAGAGCTATCCGCCGCGGCACATGGCGGGCTTCGCCGCGGAAGGCGAGATGACGGCCTATCACGTGGCACAAGCGGCGCATCCGCGCGGCCATATCCTGCATGATTTCCTCGAGGCGCGGGTGCTGCCGCGCATCACCGGGCCGGTGGGCCGCGGCCGGCTGCAATACGCGGCGATGTGGAAGGTGGCGCAGCGCCTGACGCGCAAGCCCGTCAAGTTCGGCACGATTCTGCCGGAGCTGATCGCCGCCTCGGTAGCCGACGAACACTACAAGGATCCGGTGGAGCGGAGCTGGGCGCTGTCGGATGCGTTGCGCGCGGAGCTGCACGAGCTCGCCGATGCCGGCTGCCCGGTGATCCAGCTCGAAGAGCCGCAGATCCACATGGTGCCGGCGCGTGGCAAGGCCTTCGGCAAGCTCGACGCCAAGGAGCTGGCGGCGCTCTTCAACAACACGGTGAAGGGGCTGCGCGACAAGACCGAGGTGTGGTGCCACACCTGCTGGGGCAACCCGGCGCAGCAGCGCATCTTCAAGGAGGTGCAGAGCTATCGCCCAACGCTCGAGGTGCTCGACACGCTCGACGCCGACGCCATCACCTTCGAGACCTGCTCCTCGGGACCGGGCGATCTCGACGCGATCGGCGCCGGGATCACCGGCAAGAAGGTCGTCATCGGCGTCATCGACCACCACACGCTGCAGGTGGAGCGGCCCGACGAGGTCGCGACGCTCATCCGCACGGCGCTGAAACACGTTCCGGCGGAACGGCTGATCCTCTCTTCCGATTGCGGCATGGGGCGCGAAGGCATGAGCCGGCGCCACGCGCAGTACAAGATGGTGGCGATGGTGCTCGGCGCCAACATCGTGCGCCGCGAGCTGGGCCTGCCGGAAGCGCCGTGCCTTGCCGCCGATCCCCGCTATTCGCTGGCGGCAAAGCCGGCGTAGGCGGCGCCGCTCACGGCAGATAGATGCGGCCGTCGAAGAGGCGGCGGCAGGTGCGGTAGAAGGAGCCGCTTTGCGCGTGCCAGGCGCCGGCGGGCGTGCGCGTCACCTCGGCGGCGACGGTAAGAATGCCGGACGGCATGCCGAGGCGGAGGGAGCCGGAAGCAGGCGCAGCCGGCGACAGCGCTTCCGCCACCAGCGTCCCTTCGATCCGTGCCGCGATCGCGGTGCAGAGCGAGCCGGTCAGCGGCAGGGCGCGGTGCGGCTGTCCGTTCGAGATCATGCGCGCGGCGAGATCGTAGTGCGCGGCGGGAAGCACCTCGCCGGAGAGCGTGCGCGCCTCGGCCGGCGGCGCGATAAAGCCGATGAAAGGCACGACGCGGATGGCGCGCGCGGCTTCTTGTGTCGCGGCAATGCCCATGGCGACGGAGGCCGCGATGCGGATCGCCGCGAGGTGCTCGAGCACGTCCGGCCTCGCCTCGAGCTCGCCGGGGAGCTCGACGCCGGAGAGGCCGAGATCGCGCGCGCGAACGAAGACGGCGGCATTGGCGGCGTCGACCATCGACGCCTCGATGACTCCGAGGCCCGGCACCTCGAGCCGGTCGAGCGGCCTTCCCGTGGGCAGCAGCTTGCCGGTGGTGGCGCCGCCCGGCGCGAGGAAGTCGAGCTTCACCGGCGCGCCGGTGCCGGCAACGCCGGGGATGACGAGATCGCCGTCATAGCGCGCGCGGCCGCCCTCCAACGGAAAGCTGGCGTGGATGAGCTTCTCGGTGTTGGTGTTGAAGATGCGCACGGTGGCGGCATCGCCGGCGGTGCGGAGGAGACCTTCGTCGACGGCGAAAGGACCGACGGCGGAGGACATGTTGCCGCAATTCCCCTGGTAGTCGACGCGCGGCTCGCGGATCTGCACCTGGGCGAAGGTGTAGTCGACATCGGCATCGCCACGCGCCGAAGGCGCCAGCACGCAGATCTTGGAGAGCGAGGAAATGCCGCCGCCCATGCCGTCGAGCTGGCGGCCATAGAGATCGGGACTGCCCATCGCGGCGAGGAAGAGCGGATCCCAGGCGGCACGCTCCGGCAGATCGCGCGCATGGAACATCACCGCCTTGCTGGTGCCGCCGCGCATGAAGACGGCCGGAATCGCACGCAAGCTCATCATCCCTCCTCCGGAGGCTAACCGCGCCCTGGGCCTGGGGCGGCCAGTCTAGCATCCGAGGCGACGCGGCGCCTTGCCTGCTCCCTCCGACGCTCTCTCGCCTAACAGCCGGCGATTTTGCGCCGCCGCAGGCCTCTAGCGGCAACAGGCAGAATGTGATCTTTGCGACTGGTCGGCTCACGGTCCCATCGCCGCTGAGCACTTCTATCTCGCCAAGCATTACGCATACAAGTCGAGCGGGCCCGCGGTCATCGTTGTTTGTCCGACTTCGATCAGATATCCATCCGGATCGCGCATGTAACACCGCAATTCCGTAGCGTGGACTTTAGGCTCTGTGATGAATTTCGCCCCCCGCGATGACCAAAGCTCGTAATAATGCCTGATGTCGGTCACGCGAAGGTTCAGAAAGATGCTCAGAACGTTTGCATCGCGCAGCGGCGAAGCGAGGACTTCAGGCTTGTCGTCGGTTGGCGCCCCGCCGCTGTTGATGGTGAGCCAAATGTTGCCGAGCCTAAGAAACGTCGGCTGCCCCTCGCGCAATACCGCGGCGCCGAGGACGTCACGATAGAATGCCACCGAGCGCTGTATGTCTCGAACGATGACGGTGTTCGTCACCACAAACCTGGGTCCAGCACTCTGATCTGACTGGGACATCATAATTGCCTCCTCTTCGAGCGGAGTCGCTCCACGGGTTCGCAGATGTTCGTCAGACGCCGAATCACAACTGCCTTCACGGCCCACCTCTTGCCGTCGATTAAGCAGCGTCGAGGGCCAAAGCCGTCGAACGTGCCAAGGTGCTTTCGCCGCTGCCGCCTTTCTCCCTGCATTCGACTTTTGGCGGGTACAGGTTATGCGAGTGGCTTGTCGTCCAGTAGACGGAAAGACCGAGAATGCCTTTTCCAAAACCGGGAAGGCGATGACCGCTCTCGATTCGCTGGTGGTGGTACCCAATGGGGTCGCCGCCTCAAGGACGCGCCGCGTCGACAAGGCCGCTTCTCGCGATGTGACCCCGCGCGCGAGCCGCGGCTTGCCCTCGCTTTACGACCCTCGCCACCCCGCCGCATTATCGCTGACGCAGGCAGGAGACCGATGTCGACCGTGTTGATGCCGCTTCCGCAGCGGGATGTAGATCCGACCGAGACGGGCGTGCCCTGGCGCGTCCTCAGGGAACGCGGCCATCGCGTGATCTTCGCGACCCCGGACGGAACGCCGGGCGAGGCGGATCCGAGGATGGTGACGGGACAGGGGCTCGGCGTCTTTGCGCCGCTGCTAAAAGCCGACCGTCATGGCCGCGGCGCCTATCGTGCCATGACAGAGAGCGCCGAGTTCCGGCGGCCGATGCTTTACGACGACATCCGCGTCGGCGAGTTCGACGCGATCGTGCTGCCGGGCGGCCATGCGAAAGGCATGCGTCCTTATCTTGAATCCGAGCGCTTGCACGCCGCCGTTTCGGGCTTTTTCCGTCGCCGGAAGGTGGTCGCCGCCATCTGCCACGGCGTGCTCCTTGCGGCGCGCGCGCAGAACGAGGCGGGACAGTCCGTCCTTCACGGGCGCAAAACCACCGGCCTCACCAAGCATATGGAGCTCGGCGCCTGGGCGCTCACTTGCCTCTATCTCGGCGACTATTACCGCACCTACCCGCTTACCGTAGAGGCAGAAGTGCGTGGCCGGCTTGCCCGCCCCGAAGACTTCATTGCGGGGCCGCTAAGCCTTGCGCGCGACGCTCCGCAGCGACTCGATGCCGGGTTCACCGTCTCTGATGGGAATTATCTCTCAGCGCGTTGGCCCGGCGACGCGCATCGTTTCGCGAACGATCTCGCCGCGATGCTGGAGCGGCCGGCTGCCTAACCCGTGTCCTCTGGATCGTCGTCCGCCTTGCGCTCTCCTCGCGGAGATTTGCGGCCATTTTTCTCGCGTTCGTGGCGCACCCTAACCGCAGGTTCGATCAGGCATTCGCGCTATGGATCGCATCCACCACGGCGTCGGTGACGTCCTTCGTGGTGGCCTTGCCGCCGACGTCGGGTGTGAGAATGCCGGCACCCGTCACGCGCTCGATCGCCCGCATGAGACGCCGCCCAGCCTCCGCCTCGCCGAGATGCTCCAGCATCTGCACGGCCGTCCAGAAGGAGGCGACGGGATTGGCGATGCCCTTGCCGGTGATGTCGAAGGCCGATCCGTGAATCGGCTCGAACATCGAGGGGAAACGCCGCTCCGGATCGATGTTGGCGGTCGGCGCGACGCCGAGGCTTCCGGCGAGCGCGCCGGCAAGGTCGGAAAGGATGTCGGCGTGGAGGTTCGTGGCGACGATCGTGTCGAGGCTTTGCGGCTTCAGCGTCATACGCACAGTCATGGCGTCGACGAGCATCTTGTCCCAGGACACGTCGGGGTACTCGCGCGCGACCGCGGCGGCGATCTCGTCCCACATCACCATGCCATGGCGCTGCGCGTTCGACTTGGTGACGACGGTGAGGAGCTTGCGCGGACGCGCCTGCGCCAGCTTGAAAGCGTAGCGCATGATCCGGGTGACGCCGGCGCGGGTGAAAACGGCGAGCTCGGTGCCGACTTCCTCGGGCAGGCCGCGATGAACGCGCCCGCCGGAGCCGGCGTATTCGCCTTCGGAGTTCTCGCGGATGATGACCCAGTCGAGGTCGCCCGGGCCGACGCCGCTCAACGGCGACTTGATGCCGGGCAGGATCCGGGTGGGTCGGACGTTGGCGTACTGGTCGAAGCCCTGGCAGATCGGGAGACGCAGTCCCCAGAGGGTGACATGGTCGGGCACGTCCGGCGCGCCGACGGCGCCGAAATAAATCGCATCGAAGGTCTTCAGCGTCTCGAGCCCGTCCGCCGGCATCATCGCGCCGTGCTTCCTATAGTAGTCGGAACCCCAATCGAAGGTTTTGACGTTGAAGCTGACATCGCCGAGCCGCTGCTCCAGGCTCTTGAGGACGGTGAGGCCGGCGGCGATCACTTCGGGGCCGATCCCGTCGGCGGGAATCGCTGCAATCGAGTATTGACGCATGGGCGCTGGTTCCGTGCGAAGGTTTCGGGGCGGAGCATAGCGCGGGCCTCACCCCATGCCCATCTCTGCCCGCGGCCGGGCAGCCGCCCGGCGGGCTGGTAAGCGCGCTTTGCGAGTGAGAGTGCGATTGACGATTTGAATGGAAGCGCTTTTCGCTTCCATTCAAATCGATCGCATCTAGACGATCGCCGCGAGCAGTTGCACGACGATGAGCTGGACGAGCGCCTCGGCCAGCACGCGGCCGAACACTGCGGGGAGCGGGCTTTGCCCGGCAGCCGCGACATGCCCAGGCGCGGCGGCCCGCACGCCGCGACGACCGAGCCGTGTGAGCAGGCCGTCGAGAGAAAGCCGCTTCCGGTCATACTCGATGACGAGACTGCCCGTACAGGAGTTCACGGTGACCGCCGTCACACCGGGGACTCCCTGGAGACGGCCGTGCACCGCGGCGCTCGCCCGCGCGTTGCCCTTCAGCGAGGTTGCTCGGAGGTGAAGCCGGCCCGGCACATGATGCACGATTTCGGCAAGGACGGGCGATGCCGGCGGTGCCTCGGCGGGGCTCGCCGAGGCACGGCCAAGTGCGGCCGTTTTCAGAACCGTGGAATTGATCATATCCGCCTCCCTCCGGCAGAGAGGGCGCCGAAGGAGACGGGCGGCGGTTCAACCTATGGTTCGAACCACCGGCCAGTCGCCGGGAACCGTCTGATGCCGCTGCTGCTACTAGGGTGTGGTTCCATCGCGGTATCCGTTGGATGACGCCGCGACAATCGCGCGGCGTAAAAGGCAAGTAGGTGCCGTGCCTACTCCTGTCAACGTGCCACAATGGTCGCACCCACCCGTGAGGCCGAGCCGACGACCAAGCGCGGCGCGGTGCGCCCATTTGACGCGAAGAGCACATCGCACGAATAATGCCGCCCGCTCGGTCGAGCCCATCTCAGAGCGTGGCATGCAGAAGATCGTCTATTTCGTGCGGCATGGTCAAAGCGCGGACAACGTCCTGCCGGTGTTTCAGTCGCCGGACTCGCCGCTCAACGAGAAGGGCAAGCAACAAGCCCACAAGATTGCCGAGCGCGTGTCCCGGCTGGGGTTCGAGGCGCTGATTGCGAGCCCGTTCCAGCGCGCGAAGGAGACGGCCGAGGCCATCGAGCGCGCGACCGGCAAGACGCCGGAATTCTCCGACCTGTTCGTGGAGCGCGTCAAACCCACGAGCATCAACGGCAAGCCGTACACCGACAAGTCGGCCCATGCGGCCTGGCGGCGGTGGGAGCAGAGCCTTTATACGCCGGGCATGCGCGTCGAAGACGGCGAGAACTTCGACGATCTCGTCGCGCGCGCGGACACGGCGCTGGCTTTTCTCAGGAATCGGCGGGAGGCGGCGCTTACGGTGGTGACGCATGGCTATTTCCTGCGAACGATTCTCGCGCGCGTTCTGCTCGGCGACCTGCTGTCGGGAGAAGCGTTTCGGCGCTTACAGAAGGCAGCGGCCATGGAGAACACCGGGCTTTCGGTGTTGCGGTACCACGGCGGCGCGGAGGGCGAGGCAGAACCAAGCTGGCGACTGTGGATCTATAACGACCACGCCCATCTGGGATAGTCGTTTCCGGCGCGATCCGCGGCGGTCGCCCCGGCGAAATCAGCCCCGGCCCGACAGGATCGTCCGCGCCGTCTGCCAGCCGCTGGCCAGCGCCGCCTCGACCGTGCCCATTTCGGGGCCGCCATAGAGCGCCTCGCCCGAGAAGAACACGCCGGATGCTGGCTGTGCCAGCAGCGCCTGCGCGGCCCGCGTCTTCGGCGTCGCGTAGGAATAGGCGCCGCGCGCGAAGGGATCATGCGCCCAGTTGATCGCCCGTGCCGCCACGAGCACCTCTTTCAAACGATCCCGCGGCATCGCGAAGATCTGGGCAAGCGCGGCAAGCCCCCGCTCGACGAGCGCGTCGGCGGTGAGCTCCGCCACGGCATCGGCCCGGGGGCCCGCGAGCCAGCCCGTCAGAACGGGATGCGGCGCGGGATGCTGGGTCCACCAGGTCGGAACCGGCGCGCTCGAGATCACAAACGAGAGGTCGCCGAGGTCATGCCCGCCATGGGCCACCCACCAGCGCGTGGTGAAGCGCAGGAGAATCTTGACGACATTGCCGAAGCCGGTGTCGGCGAGGGCCACCGCGGCCTTGGCGCGCGCCGCCGGCGGCAGCGCGATCGCCGAGAGCAGCGGCAGCGGGACGGCGAGGATGGCGGCGTCCGCCTCGAACACGCGTCCGTCGCGACAGCGCGCGATGACGCAGCGGCCACTCGCCTCGATGGCGGTGACGACGGCGCCGAGATGGAGGAGGACGCCCTGCCGGCGGCATTCGGAGGCGAGGAAGGCGATGAGCGCGCCATAGCCTTCCTTGAGCCGTCCCTGCTGCGCCAGGCCGCGGCCCAGCCATTCCTCGCGCAGCGCGAAAGTGCTGGCGCGGCTCGGGTCGGCGGCGTCATAGCCCTCGACCATGCGCGTGATCGAGCGCCGCAGCTCCGCATAGGGGGGATCGGCAAAGTGCTTTGCGAGGAACTCGGCGACGGGGAGATCGGTCTCCAGGTTTTCGAGCGCCCGGACGAGCTCCCCCGCATGGGGGCTCGCGCCCTCGTCGGGCGTGAGCACGCCCTCCGCAGCGCGCCAGCGCGCCCCGCCCGACGGCGCCAGGGAGAGACCCGCCTCGCGCATCAAGCCGCGGGTCAAGGCGGCGGCGCCATGTACGAACTCGGCGCCGCCTTCGGCCGGATAGCCGAACTCCTGCGGCGGCAGCGGGTCGATGCGTCCGCCGCAGCGGTCCCGCGCCTCGAGAAGCGTGACGCGCTTGCCGCCGCGCGCCAGTTCGCGGGCGGCCATGAGCCCGGCGGCGCCGGCGCCGACGATGAGAAATTCGCTTTGACCTCGAGACGACATCAATCACCGATGGGCGGCGCGGAGCCCGGCGCCATGCCGGAACCCGCGGCCGCGTCCCATCACCATAGCAGAGTTCGGCCGGGGTCTCCGCGCCGCGCCAGCGCGTTGCCATGCAGCCTCGGAGCGCAACCAGAAATGCAAAAAATCAGTCACGCTCACCGTGTAATCTCGTTCGCGTTGTGCCAGGCGCGAGTCTCGCGCCCGTAAAGAATGGTGGTGAGCATGTCGAGCGTAAGTTGGGTTGGGCCCGTCCGAACCAACCGATCCGGTGATTTCAACACGGCCTCCGATTGGACCACCGGCATCGTGCCGGACAGTTCGACCACGGTGAGGGTGAGCGGCAAGGCCTCCCTTACCTTGACGAGCGCGGAGGCCAACGCAATTGCCGCTCTTCATATCGGCGACAGCGCCGCGACACTCGTCATCGCCAGCAACACCCTCGCCGTGGGCGGTCCCAGCAGCAATGCGGGCACTATCGAGGTCGCGAACGGCGCCACCCTTCTGCTGTCGGGTCCGATGAACAATACCGGGACGATCGCTCTCGCCTCGTCCGGCGCTGCGACTCGCCTCGCCATCTCGGGCCATGTCGCGCTCACCGGCACCGGCACGGTCGCGCTCGGCGATTCGCCCGACAACGCCATCACCAGCGACGGCGCGACGGCGCAGCTCTGGAACGAGACGACGATCACCGGCTCGGGCACGATCGGGGACGCCAATCTTTCGCTCATGAACCTGGGCAGGATCGAGGCGACGGGCAGCGCGGCGGCGCTGACGATTGCCGCGTCCGGAACCTTCACCA